>NZ_JBPKJK010000031.1:0-71788 GCF_051756985.1 Saccharothrix sabaoui | reverse complement strand
GGCACCCCGCTAGCAGCCCGAGCAACAGCCGCAGCCGGGGCCGGTGCACCCGCTGCAACAGGTGCAGCCGCCGGCGTGCGGCTGTGACGAGGTCGTGGTCTCCGTGGTCATGTCGGCCTCCCGTGGCGAGACGGTCCGGGTCATCACCTCCACGGTGCGCCGCCGCGGTGGCGGGGGTGAAGCCCGGCCACCCGATCGTCGGCGCTCGTTCACCCCGGTGGTGCAACCCCCGACACCGGATCGGCGGCGTCCGCGCGGCGGGCGGGGTCAGGCGTACTCGGGGAGGGCGCGGGCCACGTCGTGCGGGGACGGCATGGCGGCCACCTCCTCGGCCATCGCCGCCACCGCGGCGCGCACGGCCTCGTCGGTCAGCAGGCGGCGAGCCTTGGCCGTGATCACCTCGGCGGTCAGGTCCGCGGCGAGCACCTGGTCGCCGAGACCGGCGGCGGTGACCGCGTCGGCGTTGCTGAACTGGTCGGCGCCCTGCGGCAGGACCAGGTGCGGCACGCCCGTGCCGAACGTGCCCAGCGTGGCCCCGGCGCCGCCGTGGTGCACCACGAGGTCCACGTGCGGCAGGAGGTCGGCCTGCGGCAGCCAGGGCCGCACGAGCACGTTGTCCGGCACGTCGCCCAGCGCGCCCACCTCGACGCTCCGGCCGGTGGACACGACCACCCGGGTGCCCAGCACGGCCAGCCCGGCGATGGCGGTGCGCAGCACGTCCGCGGTGCCGAACGCCGTGCCCAGCGTCAGGTAGACCAGCGGCTCCCGGTGCTCGCGCACCCACGACGGCAGCTCGCCGGGCTCGGAGAACGGCACCGGTCGCAGCGGGACGACCTCGGTCGGCGAGACGGGGAACGCGGGGTCCTGCACCGACGGCGGGCAGATGTCGAGGTAGGGGTTGCCGAGCGGCATGAGGTCGCCGTCGGGCAGGTCGACGCCGAGGTCCGCGGCGACCTCGGCCAGGTTCCCGCGCAGGGCCTCGGGGGGTCCCGTGGGCCGCCACATCCGGCCGAACGAGTGGCACACCGCGGGCACGCCCGCGGCCTTCGCGGCCAGCCCGGCGCCGGGGTTGGCGATCTCGTGCACGACCAGGTCGGGCTTGCGGTCGACGATGATCGGCGCCAGGTCCGCGGCGCAGCGGCGCGGCAGGATCGACCCGAACACCTCCGAGACCCGCTCGGGTCGGAAATCGGGCGACTTCCGGGCCGCGGGACCCGCGCCGGCCAGCTCGAACGCCGCGAGCATGTCCATGCCGCCGGTGACGTGCTCGATGCCGTGCGCGGTCACCGCGCGCGCGAACGGGGCCGTGGTCACGAACGTGACGTCGTGGCCCACCTCTCGCGCGGCGATGGCGAGCGGCAGGAGGGGGTAGGCGTGTCCGTAGGAGCCGAGGCTCGAGAAGAGGATTCGCACCGGGAAGAACGTACTGAGTCCGCCCCACCCTGAAAGTTAACTCTTCCCGTCCCTGCGGGTGGCGCCGCCGCGTCGCTTCGGGACGGGTCGCGGCGGCTACCGGCGGGAACCGCCCGCGGAACTCCTCCGGCGACGCCCGGTGCGCGGCCGGCACCACCACCGTGCCGCAGTCGTCCAGCACGCCGGGGTCGTGCCGGACCGTGATGGCGAAGTCCGCCCCGGTGCGCACGTCAGCACGTCGTACACCGGCCGGCGGTCCCCGGTCCCCGGTCACCGGCCGACCGCCGACGGGTGCAGGTCCGGCCGGTAGCCCGCGGCGAGGGCGGCCACCGTCGAGGGCGGCGTGAGCACCGGCAGGTCACCGCGCGGCACGGGTCTGCGCTCCCGGTAGCCCGCGTGCGACCAGCGGTGCAGCACGTCGTCGTGGAGGAGCCAGAACGCGTCGTCGAGCCGGGTGAACACCCCGTCGGGCAGCTCCCGCGCCGGGCGGGGCCGCAGCAGCCGGTTCCCGTCCACGAGCGCGCGCTCGTCGTGCAGCACGGCGTCGATGGCGTCGGCCCCGGGTACCGCCCCGCCCGGGGCCCGGTGCGGCCACAGCCGTTGGAACAGCCGGTACGCGCGGTTGCGGCACTCGGCGCACGGCCGGTGCCCGGCGGCCAGGGCGACCGCCTCGTCCAGGAAGAACAGCTCGGTGTACCGCCCCGGCCGCAGCACGGGGCGCCGCCTGCCCCGGAAGTCCACCTCGCAGACCAGCCAGCGCCGCACCTGGTGGCGCCTGCGCACGACGAGCCGTTCGTCGTGCAGCACGCCGCGGTTGCCGTACTTGGTGCCCCGGTGGGGCGTGGCGACCAGGTCGCCCGCCGGGGTCACGCGGTTGCGCAGCGGTCGGCTCGGCCACCCTGCCTGTGCGTTCCCGCCCCCGGAGGTCGTCATGACCCCAGTCCACCAGCGGTCGGTGGGTCCGGCCGGCAGGAACGCGCCACCACCCCCGCCCGTGGGCTTGGTGTCGTTTTCCTGCCGGCCGGACCGGTGGGCATCCGCCAGGATGGACCCGTGCACATCGACGTGGAGCGCTGCGTGCGCGCGGTCCAGTCCAAGGACGCCCGGTTCGACGGGTGGTTCTTCACGGCGGTGCTGACCACGCGGATCTACTGCCGGCCCAGCTGCCCGGTGGTGCCGCCGAAGGTCGAGAACATGGAGTTCCACCCGAGCGCGGCGTCCGCCCAGCAGGCCGGGTTCCGCGCGTGCAAGCGGTGCCGCCCGGACGCGAGCCCGGGGTCGCCGCAGTGGAACGAGCGCGCCGACGTGGTGGCCCGCGCCATGCGGTTGATCGCGGACGGGGTGGTGGACGCCGAGGGCGTGCCCGGCCTGGCCCGCCGGCTCGGCTACAGCGTGCGCCAGGTCGAGCGGCAGCTGCGCGCCGAGCTGGGCGCGGGACCGCTGGCCATCGCCCGCGCGCAGCGCGCGCAGACCGCCCGGCTGCTCATCGAGACCACCACCCTGCCGATGACCGACGTCGCGCCCGCGGCCGGGTTCTCCAGCACCCGCTCGTTCAACGACACCGTGCGCGAGGTGTTCGCGCTCACCCCGACCGAGCTGCGGCAGTCCGCCGTGCGCCGCAAGCGCGCGGTCCCGGCCGAGGTCGGCTCGGGCGACCCGCCCGCGACCACGCTGACCGTGCGGCTGCCGTTCCGCTCGACGCTCTGCCCGGACAACCTGTTCGGGCACCTGGTGGCGACCGGCGTGCCGGGCGTGGAGGAGTGGCACGAGGGCGCGTACCGGCGCACGCTGCGGCTGCCCAACGGCCCCGGCACCGTGTCGATCACCCCCACCCCCGCGCACGTCGCGTGCCGGTTCGCGCTGTCGGACCTGCGCGACCTGTCCACCGCGATCAGCCGGTGCCGCCGCCTGCTCGACCTCGACGCCGACCCGGTGGCCGTCGACGAGCTGCTGTCCGAGGACCCGGTGCTCGCGCCGCTGGTGGCCAAGAACCCCGGTCGGCGCGTGCCCCGCACGGTCGACGCCGAGGAGTTCGCCGTCCGGGCGGTGCTGGGCCAGCAGGTGTCCACCGCCTCGGCGCGGACGCTCGCGCACCGGCTGGTCGTCGCGCACGGCGAACCGGTGCGCGACCCGGGCGGCAACCTCACCCACCTGTTCCCCACCGCCGAGCAGCTGGCGACCCTCGACCCGGAGTCGCTGGCGATGCCCCGCTCGCGCCGCCGCACGCTGGTCTCGCTCGTCGCCGCCCTGGCCGGCGGCGAGCTGGACCTGGGCGCGGGCAGCGACTGGCAGCAGGCGCGGGCGAAGCTCGCCGCGCTGCCCGGGTTCGGCCCCTGGACCGTGGAGATGATCGCCATGCGCGGCCTGGGCGACCCGGACGCGTTCCTGCCCACCGACCTCGGCGTCAAGGTCGCCGCCCGCCAGGCCGGGCTGCCCGACTCCCCGGCGGCGCTCACCGCCCGCGCCGCGGCGTGGCGACCGTGGCGCGCCTACGCCGTCCAGCACCTGTGGGCGATGCTCGACCACCCCGTGAACAAGATGCCGACGGCATGAGGAGAGTACGACGATGGCACCACCCGCTCCCGGGCACCGCGTGCACACGACCGTGGACAGCCCGGTCGGCGAGCTGACCCTGGTGGCGACGGACGGGGCCCTGTCCGGCCTGTACATGGTCGAACAGCGGCACCGCCCGCCGCAGGAGTCGTTCGGCGAGGTCGACGCCTCGCCGTTCGACGACGTGGTCCGGCAGCTCGACGAGTACTTCGCGGGCAGGCGCACGGACTTCGACCTCCCGCTGAACCTGGCCGGCACCGAGTTCCAGCGCACCGTGTGGACGGCGCTGCGCACGATCCCGTACGGCGAGACCGTCTCCTACGGCGAGCTGGCCGCGCTCCTGGGGCGGCCGAGCGCGTCGCGGGCGGTGGGGCTCGCCAACGGCAAGAACCCCGTCGGCGTCATCGTGCCGTGCCACCGCGTGGTCGGCTCGACCGGCGGTCTGACCGGCTACGGCGGCGGCCTGGACCGCAAGCGCTTCCTGCTGGACTTCGAGCGCGGCGCGGCCGACGACGGCCTGTTCGGCCGCGGTGAGCTGGTGGGCCGGGCCTGACCGACTATCACTGACCGACTGACCACAGTGATCGACGCGTGGTCGTCGACACCGGCATGATGACCGACACCGCCAACGGCTGCACACGTCGCAGTCGGCGGTGTCGGTGGCGGTGGCGATCGGCGAGCTGGAGCGGCTGCTCGGCGTCCAGATCCTGCTGCGGCACAAGGCGCGTGGCCTGACGCACCCCCGTCGACCCGCTGGTGGTCGACCACCTGCTCGCCGCGTGCCGGCCACCGCCTTCACCGACTTCTGCCGACCGGTTCCCGTGCCGCCGGAGCGTTGCCACCGGTGGAGGTCGATTCCAACGGGTCGGGCGGACTCGTACAGATATCAGGTGCCCGGAGGGCGACGTCGCACTACGGCTCGCCGGGCTTGCCGTCGGGGTGCTGGTTGATCCAGGACAGCCCGCCGAGGTCGAGCCGGTGCTGCGCCCGGGTGACCGCGACGTAGGCCAGCCTCGCTTCGGCGAGGCTGATCTCACCGGGGAGCGGCTGCCCATCGGGGCCGACGTTCTCCCGGTCCTCCGGTTCGACGAAGTCCCGGGCGATGCGGACCGCGGACCACTCCCGCCCCTTGGCCTTGTGCACGGTGGACACCGTGACGTCGGCGCCCTCCTCGTCCGACAACCGGTCGACGGTGCTCAGCACGACGTCGACACCGTGCTCGTCGATCACGTCGACGAGCGGTTGCAGGTCGCGCCCGTCCGGGTCGTGGGCCGCGTACTCCTGGACCTCTCCCCACGTGGAGAACAGCAGCAGTTCGGGATGCCCGGCGCGTTTGCCCTCCTTCAGGTGCTTGGCGGCCGTGGCGAGGTCCGAGAGGGCCTTGCCGCCACCGGTCAGGGCGACCCGCTTGCCGGAACCGAGCAGAGAGAGGACCTCGGCCATCGCCCCGCCGTTGGTGCGGCACAGGATCGCGTCCGGTTCCGCCACGGGACCCAGGCTGCTCTCCACCGCGGGAGAGCCGGTCAGCCGGAGCGGGGCGTTCGCGAGCGCTAGCCACCGGTTCGCCTCCGCCGCGATGGCCGCGCCGAAGCGGAACGAGTGGGACAGCGTGAGCTGCGTGCCCTTGAACGCGGTCATCACGTCACGGGCGCCGCGCCAGCCGTAGATCGCCTGCGCGGAGTCGCCCACCATCACCAACTGGGCGCGCTCGCGCTGGTCGTTGAACACCTGTTCCACCACGGGGTTCGTGTCCTGGGCCTCGTCCAGCAGGAGGAAGTTCCCGCGGATCTCCGGATCGGTCAGCGCCCACATCTTCAGGTAGTGGTCGGGCTTGAACTTCACCTTCCCCGCTTCGGGGTTCTGCAAGTCCGCCCACATCCGGCGGGCGTGCGGCAGCACGAGGTCTGCCAGCTGGTCGTACAGGTGCTGCTCACCGATCCCGCGCACCCACGGCACGTGCCTGTGCCCGATCTGCCGGTCGGCGGAGTAGCAGTAGCGGGTGACCGTTTCCACCGCGATGGAGCACAGCGCGGCGGGTGTGACTTCCCGTGGCCCGATCCGCACCGCGGTCCTGATGCCGAACAGGGCGGCGAGCTTCACGCTGGACATGCGGGGCATGTCCAAGCGCTTGGCGTAGTGCTTGCCGACGGCGGCGTACGCGAGGCTGTGCGCCGTGTTCGCCTTGACGTGCTGGGGGAACCTGCGTTGCGCCTCGTCCGCGATCGAGCGGTTGAAGGCGAGGTAGCGGCCCCACCGGCGGGTGCTCGACGCCATCGCGGCCAGCGTGGTGGTCTTCCCGCTGCCGGCACCTGCCTGCAACACCACGTGGTCACCGGCGGCGAACGCCGCGACGGCCGCCTCCTGCTCGGGTGTGGGTCGTCTCGCGGACATGGTGATCCTTCACTGGTCGATCTCGGTGGGGGAAAGGGAGATGTGGCGCTCACGAGCGAGCGCGGTTCATCACTGGAAGGGAGGAGCCCCTGGTGCGGTGGAACCGCCGCGTGCGCGGACCAGGGTCGCGATGTTGTAGGCGGTCAGTGCGGTGAGGAGGACCAGCGCCAGCCAGAACCCGCTCCGCGTTTCCACCAGATCGCCCGCCGCGGCCGAGCCGATCTCCTCGGATTCGCTGATCTCCCGTACCAGCAGACCTTGCACCGACACCTGCGCGGAGATCAGGAACAGCGAAGCGGTCGCCCCGACCACGATGCCCACGGTGGCGAGCGCCTTCGACGTCGACAGCAGGACGAGACCGGCGAAGAGCACCACCAGCGCGATGATCACGAGTGGCTGGGCGGGCAGGTTGTTCGACTTCTCCGCCAGCGAGTCGTCGGTCTTGCCGGACACCTCGATCGACGGCTCACCGCCGAAGGCCAAGTCCCACCCCGAGTACTCGACTTCGATGTCACCCACCGAGGATTCGCAGGACACCGCTGTGAACGGCAGGGCCAGGCACAGCAGGCTGAGTGCGAGGAGCGGCAGGTTGACACGTCGTTTCGGTGGTCTGTTCGGCATGCTTCAAGTGTGGGAGAGGGGACCGCTCCCCGGTATGGGAAGCGGTCCCCAATGGACTACGAGGTCCAGACGCAGCCCAGGACTTCTTCATAGGTCCAGCCCGCACCGCCTGAGGTGCCTACGGTGTAGAGGAGTTCGCCGTTCCGCTTGTACAGGTAGCGGGAGATCGGGTGTTGGCCCTGCGTGGTGCACTGGCCTCCCGGAGCATTGATTACCAGGCCCACTACGCGCAGGTGCTCCCAACCGGTCTTGGGCTGAGCGTTTCGGCTGAAGTAGTGGTTCGGCGACGCGCCCCCGCAGTTGCTCGCTCCACGACTGCACATGTGGTCGTGCAGTTGACCGGCGGCACCGCCATCGGGGATCGCCCCATTGGGATAGGCCCAACCCAGATCGCTGTGGAAACTGTAACCATTTTCCGCCTCACCCTCGAAGCGAACGATGTGCACCCCATTGCTGTTCGCCAGGACCTGGAGCTTTTTGGCTTCGTACGGTGAGTAGTGGACGGCGATCGAGCCGCCCTTCTGCAGGGTGCCGGCCGGTGGGTCCTGGGTTATGGCGGTTTGGTGTTGGCGAGCGAAAGCGTCCGCCTGCTCGATGCACGCGAAACCCGCCGCAACCACCGCAGCGCACGCCTGTGCGAGGGGCAGGCCCAGCACGTCCGGCGCAGGGGTGGGTGGGGCGGGTTGGCTCGCGACCGTCAGGACCACCGCGCCGCCCGCGCGAACCGGTTGGCCCGCCGCCGGTGACGAGGACTGCACCGTGCCCGGCGCCGGCCCTTCGGGGCCCTGCGTGACCTGGCACGTCACCTGACCCGCCGTGTCCGCGATGATCGCGTTGCAGGCCGCCGCGCCGTCCTGGGCGACGGTCACCAGGTCGGGCATCGCCACGGAGTCCCAGTACCGCACGCCGACCCTCGTTCCCCGGGCCGCGAACTCGCCGTCGCGCGGTGACTGCTCGGCCACGACGTCCAGTTCGGCCCACTTCGCACCGGGGGAGGGCATGGGCTGCTCGTCGCAGACATCGCCCCCGTCCGGGGCGAACACGGCGTTGACCGTCGTGCAGGCGTCCGCCGCACGACGACCGACGACCCTCGGCACCCGCGTGCTGTCCCCGTAGACGTAGACGGTGACGGGAGATCCTTGCGTGACGCGTTCACCGCCTCCCGGAGCGGTGTCGCGCACCGTGCCCGTCTCGCCGCCGACGCCGACGTCCACGACCTGGCAGAGGAGTCCGCTCTCCCGGACCAGTTCGCACGCCTCGCCCTGCGGAGTGCCCGGTGGGATGACGGGTACGGGGACCAGGGCGGCCGGCGGTGTCGCCGGCGCGCCGGTCGGGGTGGCCTGTGACGTCGGGCGCGCCGGCGGTGGGGCGTTCGTGGGCGACGAAGGAGGCGCGCTCGGGGTGGACGAGGTGGTGGGCTTCACCCCGGACGAAGGCGCGGGGATTCCGCCGATGCCCTCGGTGTCGGTTTCCACGCCCGGTCCCGGACCCTTGTCGATGGTCACGGGTCGGCCGTCCGGGGCGATCGCGAGCGTGCCCCGGTCGTTCGGGTCGTTGGCCACGACCCGGCGCTCCTGCACGTCGACGGTGAACCGCGGCGACTTGCCCGGCACGGCCAGGGGTGCCGGGGCCGGCGAGTCGCCACCACGCAGGTCGCGGGGGAGCAACTCGTGATTCGCGTAGTCCGGCACGTAGACCACGTCGTCAAGCACCACCGGCGCACCCAGGTCGTGCCGACTCCCGGTGGGCAAGTCGTCGAACTCGCGTCGTTGCCCCGTGCGCGGGTCGACGCTGACGAGCTTGCCCTTGCGGTCCAGCACCACGAGGTACCTGCCGGCGCCCTTGGCCGAGGGCACGAGGACGTGCTGCCCGGCGGGCACGGGTTCCCGGTTGATGGCCTTCGTCGGCTTGGCGGCCACGTCCAGGGCCTCGCCCGCTTCCGTGATGCCGATGGGACGCCCCTCGGCCAGGGTCAGGTGCAGGATGGGCGTGGGCGCTGTGACGGGCTGTTCGGCCCGGTCGCCGACGACGTGCACGACCTCGTGCTTGTCGGTCAGCACCCACAGGCCGCCCCCGCTGTCGCCGACCGCGGTTCCCGTGGCGCCGGGTACCCGCACCGGGGATTTCGTGGTGTTGCCGTCCCCGATCTGCTCGACGACATCTAGGTCGGGGTACAGCACGAAGGTCGCCATGGGCGAGGGCACCACCACGGGCACTTCACCGCGCTGCGGCGGGGCGGCGAAGCTGGGGTTCAGCCCACCCTGGTCGCCGAAGTCCGAGCCGAGCAGCATGACCTGCTTGGTGGTGCGGTTGACCGACGCGACCCGGCCGTCGGCGAGGGTGACCAGCTCCAGTTCCTGCTCCCCGGTGGCCAGCGCCCTCGCCTCGGCCTCCACGCGTTCGGTCTCGGTGTTCAGCAGCACCGGCGCGTCGCCGCGTTGGACCACCGCCTGAGCGTTGCTCAATTCTTCTTTCGTCATGCTGTAGCCGGCGCCGACGGACGCGACGAACAGCCCGACGAGCAGAACGCATGCTACTGAGAGTATGCGTGATTTGCTTCTCCGGCCCGATCGGGACTCGTTCAATTCACGTCTCCAGTACGACGATCGGCGTAGTGTTCGCATCGGATTTGGCATGGTTGTCCGTGGAGGGTACAAAAGCCACTGCACCGGGGGTACGGGAAGTGCTTCCCAACGCGAGGGGTGGCGTGTCGGTGAGTGGATCATTGGTGGCGCGTGTCGGGGCGACCGTGTGCGAAGTCCGCCCGGACAGGGAGTTCGTGTTCGGCAGGTCCAAGGCGTGCACGGTGTGCCTCGACCCGGCCGACGCGGTGATCTCCCGCCAGGCAGGCGCTGTGACCTGGGAAAACGGCAGTTGGTTCGTGCTGAACCGCAGTACGAGCCACAACCTGGTGATCGTGGACGACTCCAGGCTGCGCACCGTTCTCGCGCCGGGGAAGCGCCACTTCCTGCAAGGACCGACGCGTGTGCTCGTGCAGGGAGCGGGTCCGAAACCGCACGTGATCGAGATCGACGCCCCCGCGCCGGAGCCCGCATTCGTGCGGGAATCCTCGAACGAGTCGGCCACCATCACCGGTGATGGAGTAATGCTCACCTTCGAGGAGAAGCAGGCGTTGGTGGCGCTCTTCGCCGGTTATCTGCAAAAAGGCGAAGCGTACGATCCCTATCCGCGCACCTACGAGGCCGCCGCGAAGCGGTTGGGGTGGCCGCGCACCACGTTGTTGCGGAAGATCGAATACCTGCGCACCCGGTTGACGAAGGCCGGGGTACCGGGGATGACGGGGAACAACGCCCTGCTGAAACTGGCCGAGCACGTGCTCACCCAGCACCTGATCGGTGAAGCCGATCTCCACCTGATCGGCAAGTGATGTCCATGGGAAGCGCTCCCGATCCCGCTGCAGCGCGGCAGTGCCTAGCGTCCGACCCGACAACGTGCGCGGATCCGGGAGCGGTGGCCAGGTGGAAGTCGAGTTGTTGTGCGTCGGACGTGACGGGGGTTGGCGAGCCGTGGTGGTGACCGCGGGGGAGGCGCACCGCGTGGCGGACCTCGCTGCGGCGCTCGGCTCCCGCGAAGCACTCCACCTCGGACCGGTGCCGCTGCCGATGTGGTTGCCGCTGGTGGAGGCGGGCATCGCCCACGGCGTCCTCCTCGGCATCGACCGGCCCACCCCGGTCGTCGGGACCTCGGCCGTGGGTGGCGGTATCCGGGAGATCGCCGTCGTGGGCGGCCTCCACGGCGGACCGAGCACCACCCTCTACCCGTCGGGCACGCTGACCATCGGTCGCTCCCCGGACGCCGACCTGGTGCTGGCCGACGCGGAGGTGAGCAGGCGGCACGCGCGGGTCGTGATCGCGGCCGACGGCCACCACACCCGTTTGGAGGACGCCGGGTCGCGCAACGGCGTCCGTTGGCGGGGGTGGCTGCTCGAAGGGGC
Source organism: Saccharothrix sabaoui (assembly GCF_051756985.1). Lineage (NCBI taxonomy): Bacteria > Bacillati > Actinomycetota > Actinomycetes > Pseudonocardiales > Pseudonocardiaceae > Saccharothrix > Saccharothrix sabaoui. The sequence continues at coordinate 60,855 of NZ_JBPKJK010000031.1, read as the reverse complement.
CGCGACCATGGTCGCGGGTGACGTGGCGGGCGTCGGGGAGACCGTGATCGGCCTGCGCGACGCGGTGTCGGAGGACGCCGTCGTGGAGGACGTGCCGGGCTCGGGCGTGCGCGTGTTCCTCCGGCCAACCAGAGCGGCGGGGGCGACGGCTGGCGACCAGGACGCGGCGGGGGCGACCCCGGTCGGAGCGGAACGCGCCCGGTCGCTTCGCGACCGCGATCCCGACCCGACCCGCGTCGTCGCCCTCGCGTGCGCGCCGTCCGCCCGGCTGTGGGAACGTCGGCCCGCTGACGACGACTTCCTCCGACTGCGCCTCGGGTTGTGCGACAGACCGGCCGGCCGGCAGGCAGGCGTCCATTCACCGCCGTGCACGGAGCCGGTGCCCGAGTCCGTGCGCCTGGGGGAGGTCGGCGCCCTCGGCGTGAGCGCCCCGCGCGGCGCGCTGCTGGCGGTGGCACGCGCTCTGGTCGCGCAGGCCGCGGTGCTCCAGGCACCCGAGGACCTGGTGATCGCGGTGATCACCGGCCAGGACGGCGGTGCGGCCTGGGAGTGGGCCGGTTGGCTGCCGCACACCCGCCCGCCTTCCGCCGACTTCGACTGCGCACGGCTGGTCGCCACCGACGCGGAACAGGCGCGGTCCAGGCTCGCCGAACTGCGCGGGGTCGTGCACCAGCGGGTCGCGCGGCGGCACGGTTCCCTCAGAGCCGGGGGGCAGAGCGTGCTCGTGGTGGTCGACGGCGTCCGGAGGTTGCGAGGGCTCCCCGGCCTCACCGAGGTCCTGACCGACGGTCCACCGGTCGGTGTGCACTCCCTGTGCCTCGCCGAGCCGGGGGAGGCGCTGCCGGTCGAGTGCCCGGCGACCGTGGTCGCGACCGACCCGGCAGGCAGGCGGGGCAGGCTGCGGCGCCCCGGCACCCACCCCGTCGACGACCTCCTGCTCGACGGCCTCACCCCCGAGCACGCCACTCGACTCGCCCTCGCGCTCGCCCCGGTGCTCCTCCCCGGTGACCGGCCCGCGGTGGAGGACCCCGCTGAACGGCTGGCGGTGCGCCGACGCCTGTTCACCGAACTCGGCCGCCCGTCCCGCAGGCGCGCGGCAGACCCCGACCGCACCGACTCGATCGTCACCGCGGTCCGGCCGGGAAGCACGACCTGATCATCACCAGCAGTGGAGGTTCGAGCGTGGCAACCGTCGGAGAACTACCGGGCTACCGGGTGGTGACCGAGCCGGTGGAGATCGGCCCGTGCGCGGTCGCACACGCCCGGCGCGAGTCCGACGACACCGAGGTCACCGTCCACGTGGTCGTCGAACCGCTCGACCGGAGCGCGGTGCGCAGGTTTCGGACGGAGGCCGCCGTGCTGTCGTCGGTGCTCGGGGAGCTCAACAGCCCGCTGATCGTGCCGCTGGTCGACCACGGCCAGGACCGGGACGCGCGACCGTTCTTCGTCACCGACTCCACCGGGACCCCGCTCACCGACGAGGCCGCCCGGCGGGGACCGCTCCCCGCCGACGAGGTACGCCAGATCGTGCTCGGCACCGCTCCCGGACTGGTCGCACTGCACCGCAAGGAGGTCCTCCACCTCGGCTTGAGCCCGGCTGCCCTGCTCCGGCAGCCCAGCGGTCGAGTCCTGCTGGGCACCCCGCTGCTCCCGGTCCTGGCCGAGATCGACTCCTCCGGGAGCGAGGGCAGCGGGCACGAGCCGCCGGAGGTGCTCAACGGCGGTGACTGGACGCCCCGGGCCGAGTTGTACGCGTTCGCCTCGACGGTGTGGACGCTGCTCGCCGGCCGGCCACCGGTGACCGGTACGCGCTACGAGCGCCTCCTCCACCTGCTCAACGAGACGTCGCCGCGGCCGAGCACGGCCGGTCTTCCGCCGCGACTGGCCGACCTCCTGCTCCGGGCGCTCGCCCGTGACCCCGGTGACCGGCCGCAGTCCCTGGCGTCCTTCGCCGACGCGCTCCAGGAGGAACTGTCCCGCGTCGGGGACCCGGACCGGACCGCACCCGCCGCGCAACCGGGAGCCCTGACCAGGTCCGAGCAGGCGATGGGCACCGACTACGCGCTGCTGTCCGTGCTGGGCTCGGGCAGCGCCGGCCACGTGTGGCGCGCCCGCCGCATCAGCGACGGGCGCGAGGTCGCGGTCAAGGTGCTGAACCCGGAGTCCGCTACCGACGCGACCAGCCGCACCCGCCTGGTGCGCGAGCACGCGACGCTGTGCGGGTTGACCCACCCGCACCTGGTGAAGGTGCTCGACATCGTGATCGACCGCGGTCGGGCGGCGATCGTCATGGACTTCGTGCCGGGGCAGGACCTGCGGGAACTGCTCGACGCGGGGAAGATCGACCGCGCTGAGGGCGTGCGGCTGCTGGCGGAGGTGGCCTCGGGGCTCGCCCACCTGCACGCCCAGCGGATCGTGCACCGCGACGTGAAGCCGGCCAACATCCTGGTGCGCGCGACCGGTGACCGCCGCACCGCCCTGCTCACCGACTTCGGGCTCGTCAAGGTGCTCGGCGACGCGGACCTCACGCGGGTGGGCCAGGTGCTCGGGACGCCGGCCTACCTCGCCCCGGAACTCGTGCACTCGGCCGAACCCACGCTCGAGGCCGACGTGTACGCGCTGGGCGTGACGGTCTACGAGGTGTTGGCCGGCCGACGCCTGTTCACCGGTACCAGCGACGAGGTGCTGCACCGCCACCGGCACGAGCGGCCCACCCGTCCGTCCGGGCTGTCGGACGACGCGTGGCGGTTCCTGGCCGCCTGCCTCGCCAAGGCGCCTCGGGAACGCCCGACGGCGGCGGAGGCGTCCGAGGTCCTGCACGACCTCGTGCGCGACCTCGCGCTCACCCCACCGGAGCCGTTCGCGTCGAGCGGCGGAGGAACACCGGGTGGTGATGTCCTGGCGCCGGCACCCCTGATCGGCACCCCGCACTTCGGGCCGCTCGTCGAAGCGAGTTCGGTGGCGACGATGACGAGCGCCCGTCCTCCCTCACCGGAACCACCTGTCGAGCCCCCCGCGCCGCGGTTCGAACGCCGCACACTGCTCGTCGCCCTCGCGGCGGTGGTCCTGGCGGGTTCCGTGACCGGCGGACTCCTCGCGTGGTCGTCGATACCCGACGACCCGGTAGGGGAAGCGCCCCCGACGACCTCGACCCCCACCGGGCCTCCCTCCGGCCAAGCGGGGTCCCTGGTCTACCGACTCCCGGTCACGCTCGGTCCCGCCCCCGACGGCGGGACGACGATCACGTGGTCCACCGACGCCGCCGAACTGCCCGGCCTGGACCGCTTCGTGGTCATGCAGGGCGGTGTGCTGCGCGCGGAGGTACCCAGCAGCACCACCACCTACCTGGACCCCGCACCGCTGTCCACCGGGTGCTACTTCGTCGTGGCGCTCGGCGTGACCGAACCGGCGCCCGATCCCGCACCGAAGTCCGCCTGCCCCAACTGACACCCACGACGAGGAACACAAGTTGACGACTCACACCCCCCTGCGCTCCGACGACGCGGCCACCAGGTTCCGCTCCGTGCACGACGCGGTCCTCACCGAGGTCGAGCGGGTGATCAAGGGCAAGGCGGCGGCGGTGCGCCTGGCGCTGGCGTGCGTCTTCGGCGGTGGTCACCTGCTGATCGAGGACGTGCCCGGCACCGGCAAGACGTCCCTGGCCAAGGCGCTCGCCACGGCCACCTCCGGCAGCTGGCAGCGCATCCAGTTCACCCCGGACCTGCTGCCCGGCGACATCACCGGCGTGTCGGTTTGGGACCAACGCGAACAGGAGTTCAAGTACCGGCCGGGACCGGTGTTCGCCAACGTGGTGCTCGCCGACGAGATCAACCGCGCCAGCCCCAAGACGCAGTCCGCGCTGCTGGAGGTGATGGAGGAGGGGCAGGTGACGGTGGACGGCGTCGGGCACCCCGTGCCCAGCCCGTTCCTGGTCGTGGCGACGCAGAACCCCATCGACCTGGAGGGCACCTACCAGCTGCCGGAGGCGCAGTTGGACCGCTTCCTGATGCGCATCTCGCTCGGTCACCCCGACCTCGACGTGGAGACGGCACTGCTGATCGGCCGTGCCGGGTCACCGCCCCCGGCGGCGCGACCGGTCACCTCGCTCGACGAGGTTGCCCGGATGCGCGCGGCGGCGGCCTCTGTCCACACCGCGCCCGAAATCGCCCGCTACATCGCGCTGATCGCCCTCGCTACCCGCGAGCACCAAGCCCTCCGCCTCGGCCTGAGCTCGCGCGGCAGCATCGGGTTGCTGCGGGCCGCCCAGGCGTACGCGCTCGGCGTCGGGCGCTCGTTCGTCGTGCCGGACGACGTGCGGGCGGTGGCGCTCCCCGTGGTGGCGCACCGGTTGGCGCTGACCGCGCAGGCGCAGGTCCGCGGTGCCACGGCGGCGAGCGTGCTGCACGACGTGCTCGCCGCCGTGCCCGCGCCCAACCCGGTGGTGCCCGCGTGAGGCGTCGTTCCCCGTTCACCGCCGTGGGGTGGTGGGTGCTGCTCGGCTCGTGCGTCCTGCTGGTCGTGGGCGTGTCGCTCGGCTTCACGACGCTCGTGTCGTTGGCGGCGGCGGGAGGTGCGCTGCTGGTGCTCTCGGGCGCCACGGTGGTCGTGCGCCCCGCCGCGCGCCTGGAGCGGGAAGTCCTGTCGCGGCGCGTGTCGGTCGACCAGCCCGCGCTGGGCCGGCTGGTCGTCCGCAACCCGGGACGGATGACCGTGCCGGACCTGCTCGTCGTGGACCGGGTGGGCGGTCACCCCGTGGAGATCGCGGTCGGTCCGGTGCGCCCGGGCGGTCGCAGGGCCGTGCCCTATTCGCTGCCCACCGGTCGACGCGGTCGCCTGGTGGTCGGACCGCTGCTGGTGGGGCGGCGCGACCCGCTGGGCCTGTTCCACCGCACGCAGCCGCAGGGCGGTACGGACGTGCTGTGGGTCCACCCGCGCGTGCACCCCGCCAGGCAGGTGCCGGTCGGGACCGTGCCGGACTACGAGGGACGTGCCGAAGCCTCCAAGGCGGGGGCGACCGCGTTCGCGTCCCTGCGCGACTACGCACCCGGTGACGACCCCCGCCGCATCCACTGGCGGTCGACCGCGAGGACCGGTCGGCTGGTCGTGCGCGACTCCGTGGACACGATGGAACCCACTGCGACGGTGGTCCTCGACACCCGTGCGGGGGTGTTCGACGCGGCTGCGTTCGAGCACGCGGTCGAGGTCGCGGCCTCGGTGGTGCAAGCCGCCGCCGACACGGGACGGACGATCGGCCTGCGCGTGGTGAGCGAGGACCTCGACGGTTCGACGTCCTCCGAGGCGATGTCGATGCTCGACCGACTGGCCGTGGCCGACCTGAGCCCGGACGACGATCCGCTCAGGTTGCTGGTGGAGGTCGACCGGGCGCAGTCGGGAGGAGCGCTGGTGGTGGTCACCGGCGTCGAGGACGAGTTGGCGACCATCGCGCTCGCCGAGCGCCGCAGGCGGTTCGCGCCGATCGTGGTGTTGCGGGTCGTGCCGCAGCACCGCGGTGAGGTGCTTCCCCACGGGCGGCGCGGGATGTCGGTGCTCGGGGGGCGCACGGCGGGGGAAGTCGTCACCGCGTGGAACCACCTGGTGCTGAACGGGGTGGGCCGATGACGACCGCCGCGCTGGTCGGTCGGGTGGTGTCGGCCGCGGCCCTGAGCGCACTGGCCGCGTGGTCGTTCCGCCCGGTGTTCGACGCGGGGGCCGGACTCGCCGTTCTGTCGGCGGTGACGATCCCCGTCGTCGTCGCGGCGGTGTGGGAGCTGGTGTCGTCGCAGGTGCTGCGACGTCCCGGCGGAAGCCTCGCCTCGGTGCTCGGCGTGCTCTGGGTCCTCGTCGCGGTGGCCGCTGTCACCCGTCCCGGTGGCGACGTGCTGTCCGGACCCTTCCGCCTGCTCACCGGCGTGCTGCCGATGGAGGCCGCAGCGCCGCAACTCGCCGCGGTCGCCCTGGTCGCGGGTCTCGCGTCGGTGGTGGCCGTGAACCTGGCGACGCGCCCGACCGGCGCCCTGCTGCCGGTGGTCCCGGCCCTGGTGTGCCTGGGGGCCGGACTGTCGCTGAGCGCCGGAGCCGGTGCCCCGCCCGCTTGGTACGTGCCGGTGTTCGTCGGCTTGAGCACCCTGCCGGCACTGGTGGGTCCTGCTGTCGTCACGCGTGCCCGCCCGGTCAAGGGCGCGGTCGTGGTGCTGGCGGCCGTGGCCGCGGGCTTGGCGTTCGTCCAGTGGGGGCCGCAGCCGTCCCGGCCCCCGGCGAGTGCGCAGGACCTGGTGTCGGCACCCGTGCGGGCCAGGGAGGGGACCAACCCCATGGCGCAGTTCCTCGCGTTGCGCGAAGGCCGCCTGCTGCTGGAGGTCACCGGCACGGCGTCCGGTCCCGTCGACCGCATCGGCATGGTCACGCTGACGGACTTCGACGGCAGGGCCTGGTCACCGGACGCCGACTACCGGCGTGCCGCGCACCAGCTGCCCGCGCCGACCGGGGCAACCGCTTCGCGCCGGGAGGTGACCCTGGACCTGCGCGTCGCCACACCGGACAGCATCGGCTGGCTTCCCCGGCCCGGCTGGCCCACCAGCGTCAGCGTGTCCGGCCTGGGTTTCGACGAGGGCACCGGCGACCTCGCCGTGCCGGCCGGTGAGCGGACACCGAGCCAATACCGGATCACCGCGGGCGAACCCGTCGTGCCACCGGAGGTCCTGCGCGCCGACCGGCCCGCGAGAGGCCCCGGACGGTCAGGGCCTGCGCTCTCGCCCGAGGTGCTGGCGTTCCTCGACAAGATCACCACCAGTCATACCACCGACCTGGACCGGCTCCTCGGGCTCGCGGAAACCTTGAAGAACTTCCCGTTCCAGCACGACGGTTCCGACGAGGCACCGGGGGGCAACGGGCTCCACCAGGTGTACGCGTTGTTGCGCGGTCACCAGGGGACGAGTGAGCAGTACGCGTCCGCTTTCGCCGTGCTGTGCCGCGAACTCGGCTGGGACGCGCGCGTCGTGCTCGGCTTCACACCGCAGTGGGACGGTGACCGGCTGCGGATCAGCGGACGGGACGTCCACGCCTGGGCGGAGGTCAGGTTTGAACGGGCGGGGTGGCTGCCGGTCGACCCGACTCCGCGGCAGGACGTGGACGGGAAGCAACCTCCCGCGGAGCCGGACGAGTCGCCTGGCGAAGTGGATTCCGGGTTGCCCCCGCCCCACCAGCCGCAACCGGCGCCGGACCCGGACACGTCATCGGCCGACGACCCGGGGGTAGTACCGGACGACTCGTCGCAGGCGGGACCGCTGCTGGTGCTGCTCGGTGCGACGGTGGTGCTCCTCCTCCTGCTGTCGCTCCCCGTGGCCAACGCCGTCAGGATGCGTCGGGCGTCGAGGCGGGGCAGTGCCCGCAGCAGGGTCGTGGCGGCGTGGCGGGAGTCGGTGGCCGTGTTGAGGGCCGGCGGCGCGGACGTCCACGAACACCAGACCACGGGCCAGGTCGTAGGCGCGGTAGCCGACCACCACCGACCCGCCCTGTGGTCGCTGGCCGAACTGGTCGACCGCGCCGCGTTCGGTCCGGACCAGGTCAGCGACGAGATGGCCGCCGCCGCCGCGTTGCTCAGCGTCCGCGTCCGCGACCAGGTCGGGCTGAACGCCGGCCGTCGTCTGCTGCGTCGGTTCGACCCGCGTCCGCTGTTGCCGCGACGCCCTTCGGCCGAGTACGCGGACATCACCGGTCGGCGAGCCCCGTGACGCGCACCGGCCGAGCCGGCGATCGAACCCGGTGCGCCGCGGGAACGGTGTCCGCGGCATCTCGCCGGAGCGCTCGTCCCGACTCCTGCCCGCCGGACCCGTTGGCCCAGCCGGCTCAGTCGGTGAGGGTGTGGTGCTTGCCCATCGGCAGCATGAGCGGCTTGCCGGAGACCGGGTCGACGATGATGCGGCAGTCCAGCCCGAAGGTGGCGCGCACGCCGTCCACCGTGAGGACCTCCTCGGCGGTGCCCGCCGCGTGCAGGCCGCCGTCGGCGAGGGCGATCAGGTGGTCCGCGTAGCGCGCCGCCAGGTTGAGGTCGTGCAGCACCATGACGATGGTCGTGCCGCGCTGCCGGTTGAGGTCGGTCAGCAGGTCGAGGACCTCGATCTGGTGGCTCACGTCCAGGAACGTGGTGGGCTCGTCCAGCAGCAGCAGGTCGGTCTGCTGGGCGAGCACCATCGCGATCCAGACGCGCTGGCGCTGACCGCCGGACAGCTCGTCGACGGCGCGGTCGGCCAGGGCCGCCGTCGAGGTCGCGTCCAGGGCCGCCGCCACGGCCGCGTCGTCCTCCTTGCTCCAGCGCGACAGGATGCCCTGGTGCGGGTGCCGGCCGCGGCCGACCAGCTCGGCGACCGTGATGCCCTCGGGGGCCAGCGGCGACTGGGGGAGCAGGCCCATGGTGCGGGCGAGTTCCTTGGCGGGCGTGCGGTGGACGAGCTTGCCGTCGAGCAGCACCCGGCCCGACTTCGGCGCGAGCAGCCGGGACATCGAGCGCAGCAGCGTCGACTTGCCGCACGCGTTCGCGCCGACGATCACCGTGATCTCGCCGGGCGGCACCACGAGGTCCAGCGACGTGATGACCGCGCGGTCGCCGTAGCCGATGGTCAGCTCCTCCACCGCGAGGGTGTGGGTGGCGGTCACAGCGAGCCTCCGGCGCGGTTGGTGCGGATGATGAGGTAGATCAGGTACGGCGCCCCGAGCACGCCGGTGACGACGCCGACGGGGTACCGCGCGCCCAGCAGGAACTGGCCGCTGAAGTCGCCCACGAGCACCAGCAGCGCGCCGACCAGGGCCGCCGGGAGCATCAGCGACCCGCTCGGCCCGACCAGCCTGGCGGCGATCGGCCCGGACAGGAACGCGACGAAGGCGATCGGCCCGGTGGCCGCCGTGGCGAACGAGACCAGCCCGACCGCGCAGACGATCACGACGACCCGGGTGACGTCCAGGCGCACGCCGAGCGCGGAGGCGGCGTCGTCGCCGAGCTGCATGGCGGCGAGCCGGCGGGTCTGGGCGAGCAGCAGCGGGCCGAGGACGAGCACGGCGCACAGGACCGGCACGACGTCGGACCACGCGGCGCCGTTGAGGCTGCCGGTGAGCCAGCGCAGCGCCTGCTGGAGGTCCCACTGGCCGGCGCCGCTGAGCACCCAGTTGATCGCGCTGTCGAGCACCGCGGCGATGCCGATGCCGATCAGGATCAGCCGGGTGCCCGCGACCCCGTCCCGGTAGGACAGCAGGTAGATGAGCAGCGCGACGCCGAGCCCCGCGACGATGGCGGCCACCTCGACGGCGGCCCCGGACAGCGAGAGCGTGACGATCGCGAACGCGGCGGCGGCGCTGGCGCCCGCGCTGACGCCGATGACGTCCGGGCTGGCCAGCGGGTTGCGCAGCATGGTCTGGAAGGTCACGCCGCCGAGGCCGAAGGCGAGCCCGACGAGCGCGGCCAGCACCGTGCGCGGCAGCCGCAGGCGGCCGACCGTGAACGAGGCGCCCGGCACCTGCTCCCCGAGGACGACGGCGAGCACGTCGCCGGGCGGGTAGAACCGCTGGCCGACCATGAGCGACACCGCCATGGCCACCAGGACGAGCGTGGCGAGCACCGCGACCACGACGCGGCGGCGACGGGCCTGGCGGGTCCTCGTCCGGACCACGAGGTCGACGGTCGAGGGGACGGCGGCCGGGGGAGTGGCGGTGGGGGTGGGTGTGGCGTTCACAGCGCGCGGACCTTCTGCCGGCGGACGATCCAGATGAAGAACGGCGCCCCGACGAGCGCGGTGATGATGCCGACGTCGATCTCCTCCGGGCGGGTCACGACGCGGCCGACGACGTCGGCGAAGGTGAGCAGCACCGCGCCGCCCAGGGCGGAGAAGGGCAGCAGCCAGCGGTGGTCGACGCCGATCAGCAGCCTGCACAGGTGCGGCACGACCAGGCCGACGAACCCGATGGGGCCCGCCGCCGCGGTCGCCGCGCCGCACAGCACGACCGCGCCGAACGAGGCGCCGAGGCGGATGAGCGCGACCCGTTCGCCGAGGCCGGCGGCCAGGTCGTCGCCGAGCGCCAGGGAGTTGAGGCCGCGCGCGGAGAGCGCGCACACGACCGCGCCGACGACGAGGAACGGCAGCACCTGCGTGATCCGGTCGAACGAGGCGCCGCCGACGCCGCCGACCTGCCAGGACCGGAAGGTGGCCGCGATGTCGGCGCGCGCCAGCACGACCGCGCTGATCAGCGAGACCAGGGCGGCCGAGGTGACCGCGCCGGCGAGGGCGAGCTTGAGCGGGGTGGGCCCGCCGCGACCGAGGGAGCCGACGGCGTAGACGAACACCGCGGCCGCACCCGCGCCGAGGATGGCGACCCAGACGTGGGAGGTGGCGTCGGACAGCCCGAACGAGACCATGCCGGTCACGACGGCCAGCGAGGCACCCGTGTTCACGCCGAGGATGCCGGGGTCGGCCAGCGGGTTGCGGGTGACGCCCTGCATGACCGCCCCGGCCAGGCCGAGCGCCGCGCCGACGAGCGCGGCGAGCAGGGTGCGGGGGACGCGCTGCGCGACGGCGGCCCGGGGGAGGGTGTCGTCCAGGCCGCGCACGCCCGCGAGGACGTCGGACGCGGAGACGTCGCGCGCGCCGAGGACCACCGAGGCGACCGCGGCCGCGAGGAGGGCGGCGACGACCAGCAGCAGCCAGGAGACCCGAACGCGCCCCGGGTGCCGCGCGGTGGCGGCACCCGGGGTCGTCCGGTCGGTCGTCGTGGTCACTTGACCTTGTCGGCGGCGGCGGCGAGCCGGCTCGCGTACTCGTCGAGCACCCACGACACCGACATGGGCGTCGGGTTGGCCGCGGTGCCCGCCGGGCCGGAGCCGGACAGCATCACGACCGAGCCGTTGGCCACCGCGCGCATCTTGGACAGCAGCGGGTTGGCGGCCAGGGCGCGGCCCACCTCCTCGTCGCCGTACCCGACGACGATGTCCACGTCGTCGAACGCGTCGATCTGCTCGGTGCTCTGCCGCAGCGAGAACTTGTCGGTGGCCGCGGACGCCTGGGCGATGCTGCCGGGCACGGTCAGGCCGAGGTCCTCGAAGAACATCGCGCGGGTGTCGTGCGTGGTGTAGAAGCCGATCTGGCTCAGGTCGGTGGTGTCGAAGTGCGTCATGAACATCGTCGACTTGCCCTTGAGCTGCGGGTACTTCGCCTTGACGTCGTCGATCTGCTTCTCGATGTCGGAGATGAGCTCGTCGCCGTCGGCGGACCGGCCGATGGCCTTGCTGCTCAGCTTGATGCTGTCGCGCCACGGGGTGGCCCACGCCGTCTTCGGGTAGGCGACCACGGGGGCGATCGCGCTCAGCGTGGTGTAGTCCTCCTGCGTGAGGCCGGAGTACGGGGCGAGGATGACGTCGGGCTTGGTGTCGGCCACCGCCTCGAAGTCGATGCCGTCGGTCTCGTCGAACAGCACCGGCGTGGGGGCGTTGAGCTCCTTGAGCTTCTCGGACACCCACGGCAGCAGGCCGTCGGTGTCGTCGTCGCCGAAGTTGGCCTTGGCCATCCCGACCGGCACGATGCCCAGCGCGAGCGGCACCTCGTGGTTGGCCCAGGCGACGGTGGCGATCCGCTCGGGCTTCTCGGGGATGGTGGTCGACCCGAGCGCGTGCTCGACCGTGACCGGGAACGAGTCCCCGGCGGCGGACGGGGCGGGGGCGTCACCGCCGTCGTTCCCGCCGGTGGACGAGCAGGCTCCGAGGAGCAGCACGGCGACGGACGCGACGGCCCCGACCCGCAGGCGGCGTGAGCGCACGGGACAAACCCCTTTCATCGAGGCAAGGCACCGGTGCCGGTGCCGCACACGGAGCGCCTCATCGGCGACGGGACCCGGTTCGGCATCCCGAAGTGTGTTTAGCCTGGCCTAACCTAACTGTCGGGTGATCGGCCCGGAAGGTCCGCCCACTGTGATCTGGGACCCTGTCGTCGCCGGCGTCCCCTGACGCGGACCCCGGCGACGACAGCACGGACACCCGCGGCCACCGGTACGAGCGCGACCCCTTCGCCAGGGGCGTGGAACCGGAGTGGCCCGCGCCGTGACGGCGGGCAGGGCCGCGTCCCTTGCCGCGGCGACCCTTGTTGCGGCGGCCCTGGCAGCGGCGGTCCTCGCTACGGTGGCGCATGTCCTCGTTGCGCGCCAACGGCGTCGACCTCCATATGAAGACCTTCGGCCGCGACAGCGACCCGCTCGTGCTGCTGGCCGGCGGCACCACGATCCGAGGCCCGAGTGGGGCGACCGGGAGGCGGTCGCCGCGCACGCCGCCGCCCGGGCCGCGCTGCTCGGCGACGACCCGGAGCAGGCGCGCGCGACCGCCGCGCGGATCTGGGACCGCACACCGTCGAGCGCCCCTCCGGTGCACGCGGCGAACCAGCTCGGCATGGTGTTCGCCCGGCTCGACTGCACGCCCCGGTGGCGCGAGCGGCTCGGCGACCTGACCGTGCCGACGCTCGTCGTGCACGGCCGCGCGGACCTGTTCTTCCCGGTCGGCAACGGCGAGGTGCTCGCCGCCCTGATCCCCGACGCGCGGCTGCTCGTCCTCGACGGCATGGCCACGGCCCTCCCCGCCGCCGCGGCCGACGAGGTCGCCGCGGCGATGCTCGCCCTGCCGGACCGCTGACCCCGGACCGCCGGCCCCGGAGTACCGGCCCGGGAGCGCCGGCCCGGGAGCGCCGGGATCAGTCGGCGAGTTCGAGCAGCAGTGCGCTGAGCCGGTCCGGCACGGTGATCATGCAGTCGTGGCCGGTCCGCAGCTCCCGCACCCGCGCCGGGGAACCGTTGGGCTGCACGGCCGGGACGGGCCGCCGGGTGATGCCCTCGGGCACCGCGCCGACGCAGTGGACGTGCGTGCGCGGGATCGCCGCCGCGGCCGGGTTGTCCAACCGGACCGGTTGCCGGAGGCAGAGCACGGGCTGGTCCGAGAGCGTCCCGCGCAGCCAGGCCACGTCCGCCGGGTCGGTGACCCCGAACAGGCCGTGCGGCGGCGGCAGCTCGGGCAGCGGCGGGATGCGCCAGTCGTCGCCGGACCGGGCGGCCAGGTCGATGAGGCCCTGCGTCATGGGCTGGACGTCGACCGCGGTCTCACCGTGCTCGGGGACCATCGCGTCGAGGTAGACCAGGTGCGCGATCCGGTCCGGGACCTCGTTGGCGGCGGAGGAGACGACCAGCCCCGCGTAGCTGTGCCCCACCAGGACGACGTCGGAGAGGTCCTCGTCGAGGACCAGCGCGACGACGTCGGCGACGTGCGTGTCGAGCCCCACCTCGGGGCCGAGCAGGTGTGCCTTGTCGCCGAAGCCGGTCAGCGACGGCGCGAGCACCCGGTGCCCGGCCGACTCCAGCAGCGGCGCCACGCGCTCCCAGCACCGACCGTCGTGCCAGGCGCCGTGCACCAACAGGAATGTCGACATGGTGGTGGTGATCCTCCGGTTCGGGGGTGCGGGAAGGCTGGTTACCATTGGTGACCCGGTACCGTTCGGGAACCACGATCATGGTGGCCGTCCGACGTGTTTTCCGGCAATAAGGCACATTCCGGTGCCCCGGTTCCCTGGAGGTAACCGTGACCACGACAGGTGACGAACCGCGGTCGGGCGACGAGTGCCGGACCCGCGTCGTGCTCGACATCGTCGGCGACAAGTGGTCGCTCCTGGTCGTGCGCACCCTCAGGCACGGGCCGCGCCGCTTCACCGAGCTGAAGCGGGACGTCGACGGGATCAGTCAGCGCATGCTCACCGTCACGCTGCGGAGCCTGGAACGCGACGGCATCCTGACGCGCACCGTCCACAACGTCATGCCGCCCCACGTCAGCTACGAACTGACCCCGATGGGCCGCACCCTCCGCGAGGCCACCGCCCCCCTCCTGGAGTGGAGCGTCGCGCACCTGGCCCACATCGACGCCGCCCGCGCCGCCTACGACGCCCGCCCGGACCCGAGCTGACCCCGTCCCGCCGATGTGCGCTGCCTCGTCGCCTTGTCGGTGGTCGCCGCTAGCGTGGGTCGCATGCCGCTCACCGGTCTGGCCGTCGACCTGCACCGCTACCTGCAAGAGGCCCGCGACAACCTGCTGAGGTCGCTCGACGGCCTGGACGAGTACGACATCCGCCGGCCGGTCACGCCGACCGGCACGAACCTGCTCGGCCTGGTCAAGCACGTGACCGGCGTCGAGGCGGGCTACCTGTGCGAGTCGGTGGGCAGACCCGCGCCCGTGCGGCTGCCCTGGGTCGAGGACGACTCGGTGTGGGACAACGCGGACATGTGGGCGACGGCCGACCAGAGCCGCGAGTACATCATCGGCCTGTACGAGGAAGTCCGGCGGCACTCCGACCGATCACTCGCGGAACTCCCGCTCGACGCACCCGCCGAGGTCGCGTGGTGGTCCGAGGAGAAACGCCGGACGACCTTCGGGTCACTGCTCGTCCGAGTGGTCGCCGAGACCGCCCAGCACGCGGGGCACGCCGACATCGTGCGGGAGGTGATCGACGGCGGCGCGGGCAAGGACCGCGCCGACGTCGGCGACGCGGAGTGGTGGACGACCTACGTCGCCAAGGTCCAGCACGCCGCCGACGCCCACCGCACCGACCGACCACAGGACCGACACCGGTCCGCCGGTCCCGGGCGGTGGCCTACGACGTGACCGAGGAGGTGACCGGTGCCCCGGCCGTGGCCCCGGAGTCGGGCACCCCGGCGTAGTCGGGCAGTTCGACGCCGTTGATCGCGCGCCCGATCAGCTCGGTGAACCACTCGCCGGTGAAATCGGGGCTCGGTCCGGCGTCCGGTCCGGGGACGTCGCGGCTGCGGGCGTTGAGCCGGCCGATCTCCTGGTTCGCCTCGACGAACGAACGCATCCGCGCCTCGTAGCGGGCGAACCCGGCGTCGGGGTCCCACCCGGCGGCGGCCAGCTCACCGGCCAGCAGGTAGGCGCCGACCAGGGCGAGCCCGGTGCCCTGCCCGGACAACGGCGACGAGCTGAACGCCGCGTCCCCGAGCAGCCCCACCCGTCCGCTCGACCAGCGGTCCATGACCACCTGGGCGAGCTGGTCGAGGTAGAAGTCCGGGGTGTCGTCCAGGTGCGCGAGGACGTCCTGGGTCAACCAACCCAGACCGGCCATCCGCTCACGCAGCAGGCGCTTCTGCGCCGCGACGTCACGGTGGTCGACGTCGAAGTCGGCCGAGGCGAAGCAGAACACCGCCATCGCCCGGGTGGGGTCCCCGACGGGCCGCAGGAGGGCGGAGCGCCCGGACTCCCGGTCCTGGTGCTCGAACACCCAGCGGTCCAGCCCGAACTCGTTGGGCACGGTGTAGAAGGCCAGCACGTGCCCGAGGTGGCGCAGGAACCGCTCAGGCGGCCCGAAGACCGTCGCCCGCAGCGAAGAGTGCAGCCCGTCTGCCCCGATCACCAGGTCGAAGCGCCGCCGGTCCCCGCCCGCGAAGACCACGTCGACCCCGTCCGCGTCCTGGGCGAGTTCGGTGATCCGGTCGCCGAAGACGTACTCGACGCCGTCGCGGGTGTCGTCGTAGAGCAACCGGGACAGGTCCCCGCGCAGGATCTCGATGTCCGCGATGGCCCCGTCGCCACCGTCGTCGTCGGCGCGGAAGGTCTCCAGCACCTTCCCGTCCGCGTCCACGGTGTACGCGCCGGCGGTGTCGGTGCACGCCGCGCGCACCGCCGCGTCCAGCCCCATGCGCTCGATGACCTCCTTGGCCACCCCGCGCGCGTCCACCGCCTGCCCACCGGGGCGCAACCCGGGTGCCCGCTCCACCACGGTCACCTCGGCACCCCGCCGACGCAACCAGTGGGCCAGCGCGGGCCCCGCGATGCTCGCCCCCGCCACCAACACCCTGACACCGCTCACCGCGCCCCCCAGTCCACGCACTTGAACCTCGGTCCGAATCCTACGGTGATCCACGGCCGCAGCCGGTGGTTCACCGGCGATCCCGGCCCACCGCCCGGGGTGCGGGTGTCGAGTCGGCGTGGCGGCGCGGTGGGTTCCGCGCGCTCCGGCAGTCTGTACCGCTATGGGAACGCTGACCTACGGCATGAACATCTCGGTGGACGGCTACACCGTCGACGCGAACGGCGACCTCGGCTGGGGCACGCCGGACGAGGAGCTGCACCGGTACTGGAACGACCGGACCGGCGAGATCGCGCTGTCGCTGTACGGGCGCAAGCTCTACGAGCTGATGTCGGCCCACTGGCCGACCGCCGGCCAGGCACCCGACGTGTCCCCGGTGGAGGCCGAGTACGCGCGGCTGTGGGTCGCGATGCCGAAAGTGGTGTTCTCGCAGACCTTGGACTCGGTCGAGTGGAACTCCAGGCTGGAACGGGGTGACGTGGTCGAGACCGCCAGGAAGCTCAAGGCCGAGACCGACGGCCTGATGGAGGTGGGCGGTGCCACGCTCGCCGCGCCCCTGGTCCAAGCCGGTCTCGTGGACGAGTTCCACGTGGTGGTCATGCCGGTCGTGATCGGCGGCGGCACACCGTTCTTCCCGGCGTTGGAGAGGTGGTCGCGGCTGGAACTGGTGGAGAGCCGCACCTTCGCGACGGGCGCGGTCCTCCTGCGCTACAAGTCCGTCCGCGACTAGCGGACGACGGCGACCAGGAACCCCACAGGCTCCCCCTGCCGAAACACCCGCACATGCCGCTCCCGGCGTGCGCACGGGTGTCCGTCGGCCGCGAACGTACCGTCTCGTGCCTATGTCGCCGGGGTGTCGTCCTCCACCACGGTGAAGGGCGAGTGGCCCGGCTCGACGCGGTCGACCACCAGGTCGGAGAAGACGAGGGACAGGGTGTGGGCGTTGGCCTCGATCACCGCCTCGTGGAAGGGGAGGCCCAGCCGGTCGGACCACGCCCCGGTCTCCGCGGTGCCGGGCAGCAGCTTGGCCCCGGGGTAGAGGACCTGCCACCGGACGCCCCAGACGTACCCCTCGGGCCCGCCGTCCTGTTCGATGTCGAGCAGCCGGTCGTCCAGCGACCGGCTCCAGAGTTGCGGGGGCAGCGTCGTGGTCGTCGTCGCGCGGACGCAGTGCTTGAAGCGGTAGCGCAGGTGGGCCGGCGGGATTCCCGTCCGGGGATCGGCGGACACCTGGACGAAGACGTCGTAGTCGCGCATGTGGTCGGCGAAGCCGTGGAAGAGCAGCGCGTGGTCGAAGATGTCGTCGAAAGCCTGATGGATCTGGTGGACGTCCACGGGTGCATCATCCCGCCCGACCGCACCGGACGCCCTGTCGTGCCGCGGAGCGGGTGCGCCGACGCGGTGGTTCGGGTCCCGGCGCCGACGCGGGCGTTCGGGTCCCGGCACCGACCCGTCCCCGCCGGGTGGCGGCAGGACGGGCCGGTGCCGGGTCCGCGGTGCGGTCAGGCCGGTTCGACGGGCAGCCACAGCTCGCAGGTCGCGGTGCTGAAGTCGTCGGCGCGGTCGAGGACGGTCACGATCGACGGGCCCGGCCGCAGCCGCCAGGGGTTCGAGGGGAACCACTCGGTCGCGGTCGCGGCCCAGGTCGCCTGCAACGCCTGCGGGTACGGTCCGGCGGTGCGGAAGACCGCCCACCTGCCCGCGGGCACCTCGATGCGGTGGAGGTCGTCGGGGACCGGGGTGCCCGGCGTGACGGCGACCCCGTGCAGGTAGGTCAGCTCGCTGCCCTCGGTGGCGTCGGGGTCGACGTCGTCGCTGACCTGGAGCAGGCCCGTCGGTTCGGTGTCGCCGAGGGACTTGAGCCGGAGGTGCTCCTCGGGCGGCAGTGCGGTGATGTGCCGCTGGATGTGCGGGTTGACGCCGTGGTGGACGAGCGGCACGCGGGTGGCGTGCCCGACGAGCCGGAACGCGGGGCGGTCGACGACGCGGGTGTCCATGGGGGTGCTCCCTTCGACGGTCAGGCGGAACCTGAGTTGTGGTTGTGCGCGAAGGGGGCCTCCGTCTCGGCGGACGTCACCGGGGTTGGCGCCGTGGACCGCGCGGAACGCGCGTCCGAACGCCTCGGTCGAGCCGTACCCGTACCGGACGGCGATGCCCAGCAGGTCGTGCTCGCGCCGGACGACGTCGGCCGAGGCGACTGTCATGCGGCGCCGGCGCACGTACTCCGACAGCGGCATGCCCGCCAGTGACGAGAACATCCGGCGCAGGTGGTACCCGGTCGTGCCGAACGCCCTGGCCACCCCGTCGACGTCGATCCCCTGGTCCAGCTGTTCCTCGACGAGGGTGACGAGCCGGTTGAGTGCCGAGATCACGAGTGCCTCCTTCCGGTACCAACCCTGGCCGAACGCACCCCTGCCGCACCCGACCGCGGCGAACCGGTCCGATCATCTCCACGTTCGACCGGTGGGGACGACGGCGCGCTAGTGGTTCGCCGGCGTGTACTCCAGCCGTCCGCCGGCGGGCAGCAGGTACCCGCTCCAGCGCTGTTCGGGCAGCGTTCCGCCGAGTTCGGCCGCGGTGGTGTTGTCGACCTCGAAGCCGACCAGGCCGAGCCGGAAGTCGACGTGGCGGAACACCTCGTTCGCCACCCCGACCAGCCACGTGTCCAGCGAGGTCCGCCAGGCTAGCGACTGCGGTCCGCTGTCCGGCCCGAACGGGAAGCCGCCGATGCGCCGGTCCAACCGGGCCAGCGCGCTGAGCGGGAGGTACAACGTCAGCCAGTCCTCGGCGTCCTCGACGCGGGTCGAGAAGCCGCCGCAGACCGAGCCGCCCAGCGGTGACCGCACGACGCCGAGCAGGTGGCCGAACTCGTCGAGGGCCGCCACGGTGACGGGCACCTCGTCCTGGTCGGCCGGTTCCCGGTCCCTGTCGGCGCAGCAGCCGGTGACGCCCGCCGCCCGCCACAACGCGGTCAGCGCGCGCTGGAGGCGTTCGTCGTCGTGGTCGCCGACCTCCAGCGACAGTTCGTAGAAGCCACCGGTCCAGTTCTCCGCGTCGGTGAACGCCATGGGATCACTCACCACCGCAGTATTCCGAACGACGCGGCGCCCGTCGCGCGCTTTCCGCCCGCGGGGGAAGGCCCCGTCCTACTTCGAGGACGCTGCCCCGTCCTGCCAGGGTTCGGTGGCCCGCCACGTCTCCAGCGACGACGACAACCCGTCGACCAGCAGCGGGAGCTGCGGGACCATCGCCACGCAGGCGACCACCTGGAGGTCGCGCAAGCGCTCCATGGCGCGCAGCACGCCGGTGTCGACCGTGCGCAGGCCGAGGTCGGCCGCGGCGGCGTCGTAGGCGGCGATCGCCTCCTCGCCGGTGTGCGCGAGGTCCCACTCGACCGGGGCGACGCCGACGTGCTCGTAGTCGGAGTACAGCACGGTGTCGGCGGTCTCGATCAGGTTGTAGAACGGGGCGTCTCCGTGGACCACCTGGACGGGGACACCGGGGAACATCCGCGCGAAAGCGGCGGGTGACGAGATGGCGGGGGAGAGGACGGCCCACTCGGCGCGGGCGCGGGCCAGGTCGGCGGCGGGCAGCAGGTCCTCGCGGCCCTCCAGGTCGTCGAAGGCGAGGTCGACGTACCCCTGCATGCCCGGGAAGAAGCCGGTCTCGCCCGGGTACTCGGCCAGGACCGAGTGCAGGCGGGCGACGGCGGGCATGCGCCTCACCGCGTCGTAGTCGTTGGGGAGCACGCCCTCGACCTTCTCCCAGAAGGTCATCGCGAACCCGTCGTGCTCGACGGGCTCCGCCGGCACGAGTCCACTCGGCACGACGGTCGGCTCGCCGCGCGACGCCATCCACCTCGACACGGCCAGCTCCGTGCGCTGGAACCCCGCCGAGCCCGTGCCGCGCGGGGTCACCACCGGCACGCGGGCGACGACCGGTGACGGCGCGAGGTCCACCACCACGGAGAAGACGTCGTACACGACCTCCGCCCCGGACGCGTCCAACCCCAGTGCCGTCGCGGCGGCGACAGCGGCGTCGCGGGCGCGCTGCGAGCGGGCGGCGCGTTCTTCATCGGTGATCATGGACGCCACCCTAGGCCAGGCCGGCGTGGGCCCTCAGTCGGAGTTGGACCACACCAGCACCCCGGGACCGTCCGGCGTGAGCACCGGGACCCACGCCTCGTCGGCCTCGCTCATCCGGCTCCCGTCCAGCAGGAGGGGATGCGGTTCCTCGTCGTGCCCCGTCGCACGCCCGGTAGGGGATGTCGGCGAGGATCGCGGCCACCCGGTCCCGTTCGTCGTCCTGCCACGAGTGGTTCCCCACGCCCGCGCCACCGGAGTCCTGTGACGGCAGTCTTCCGGAGCACCGTCCCCGCGCCCAACGATTTCACCCCGCACGGACGGCGGACCGAGGCGTCCGCGCGCCGACGTGCGTCCGCGAGCGAGCACGCGCCCGTGTCGACACCGACGACGTTCGTCGACGAGCGGCTCACCCGGCGAGGGGGTCCCAGTGCTCGGCGTACCGCAGCAGCGACCGGGCCAGGTCGGGGTGGGCAGCCGCCCAGGCCGTGTCGAACAGGTACCACTGCTGGTACCCGAACGCTTCGTCGCAGTGCACGGCGAGCTGGACGAGGTGGTCCCCGACCCGCAGCAGGGAGTCCTGGGGCCGCCGGCCGCGGACGTACTCGGCCGCCTCGACCAGCTCCACGGCGATCAGGTGGGCGGCGGGGTGCTCGTCCGGCAGGCCGGGCCAGGGCTCGGGTTCGGCGACGGAGTTGAAGCCCGGCCAGCGGTTGCAGCGGTCGAGGGCGGGACCGAGGGTGTCCTCGTCGGGCGCGATGAGCGCGCGCAGCACCATCAGCTCGGGCGGCCACGGCGCACCGGCGACATCCGCCGCGCGCAGGTGGCGGGCGAGTTCGGGCAGTGCGACGCCGGGGAAGGCCGGCGGTCGGGAGCGGGCCATGCTCTCGCCGTCGTAGAAGGTGAGGAACACCGCGTACGTGGTGGCACCACCCCCGCCGGGCGGGCCGGTGGGCGTCGTCGGAACGCCGGGGTCGAACGGCCCCGACCGGTCGGCGCGGTCCGGCAGCGGCCACTCCTCGTGCAGCAGGTAGGCCAGGCGGTCCGGAGCGGCTTCCACGACGTCGTCGTGGAAGAAGAAGCAGGCCAGCTCCACCTCGTCGTCGTCGGTCCGCACCCGCAGGCCGTGCTCGTCGAGGCGGATGTCGTCGTCACCCTCGACGTAGAGGTGCTCGTGCAACAGCACCCGCAGCTCCGCGTCGTCCTCGGGCCGCGGCAGACCCAGTTCTCGCGCCGCGCGGAAGACCGAGTCCAGGTCGTGGACGTCCGCGCCCAACTCGTCCCGGACCCACCCCTCCGGGTCCGCGCACCCCCACCCCCGCCGGAACCAGGCGAGCACCGTCTCGTCCGGCAACCGCCGCACCACCTTGCCCAGTGGCCCTTCGCAGTGCGACCGGTACACGAAGTACATGACCGGACCGTACGACACCCCACCGACGAGAACCGCCCGGTCCCGCCGTCACGGCCGGAAGTCGTAGTCGCTCGGCACCAGCCGGTCGTTGTCGTCGATCACCACGAGCCGGCCGTCGCGCACCGCCTGCTGCACGAGCCGGTTGTGCAGGTCCATCGCCTCGCGGAGCTGGTCGGCCGGTCCGGGGTCCGGGACTCCCTCGTGGGGGGTGGTGAGCTGCGCGGCCCGCTCCTCGCCGAGCGAGGAGGTCAGCTGGGCGTTCCAGAACGCGTGCCGGAACGCGTCCCGGTGGTTGTCCAGCTCGCCCGGCCTGCCGACGCCCCGGAAGACGTTCTCCTCCTTCGCGCCGCTGTCGGCAGCCTCGTACGCCTGGTACGCCTGGGCGAACTCCCACGGCCACAGGTCGTTGAAGTACACCCCCACTCCTCCGCGGTGAAGACCTTGCCGAAGCGGGTCACCACGCCGTCCGGGCCGTCGCGGACCTGGTACCTCGCGAGCAGCTCCTCGTGGGACGGCGGGGCGGCCAGCCCGCCCAGCGCGACGTACGCCGGTTCGTTCGCCTCGACCGTCGTGCGGATGTCGGTCTTGGCGCCGGCCAGTTCGGTGGCGTACGCCCGCCGCCCGCCGCCCGCTGCCGCACCCGGTCGGTGAGATCGGCCATCCCGGCGCCGGTCCGGGCGAGCCGGTCGGTGAGGTCCGCGCCCACGTCGTCGGTCCAGGCGGCCGATATCGCGCCGGCGGACCCGGTGGTCGCCTCGTGGGTGCCGCGCACGGAGTCGGCGAGACCGGTCAGCGCGGTCGCGAGCCCGAGGGCGGCCTCCTCGCTGTCGACCGGCCACAGGTCGGGGTCGCGGGCCCGGACCTTCGCCCACAGCTCGCCCGTCGGCGGTGCCTGGGCCACGGCTGCCCCAGCCCCTCGAACGCGGCGCCGCCGGCCCGGTCCCCGGCGAGGTAGGCCTCGACGCTGCTCGCGCCCGCCGTCGCGGAGTGTGCAGCGAGGCGACGCTCAGCACGACCTGCTGGACGGTGCCCGGCGCGCCCGGCCCGTACACGCCCGTGAACGCCTGTCCCATCGGCCCGCCGCCGAGCTGCCCCTCCGCGCCGGCGAGTTGCCCCTGAGCGCTCGCCCACGCGTTCCGGAAGCCCTCCGCGGCAGTCGCCGGCGCCGACACCGCGTCCGAGGTCGAGGTCGGCTCCATGTCCACGAATTCGTAACCCGTGCCGGACACTGTCCGCCGCGCGCGGCGGCACGGTCGGGAACCGGCAGCAAGATGCCACCCGCGGGGGTCAGGCCGGGGACCGGTACCAACGGCGGTGGACGAGCGGTTCGACGGCCAGCACGCCGGTCGCGGCCGTGATCGCGACCGCCCAGGCGAGCGGGTCGGCCGACCCCGCCACCACCCACGCCACGGCGCCGAGCACGACCGCTGGCCGCACCAGGGTGAACGGACCGAGGCCGATCAGCATCATGAACGTGCTCTCGCGCATCGGCAGCAGCCAGTACCCCAGCAGCGAGGCCACCACGAGCACCGCGAACGGCACCAGGACCCGGAGCATGCGCGTGCCCGCCCGGACCAGTTCGTCGTAGCGGGCACCGGGGTCCGCCGAGACGACCAGGGTCGCCGCGACCGGCAGTGCCACGAGCCCGAGGGCGGTCGCCCCCACCACGAGCCCCCGCCGCGCCGCCGACAGGTAGTAGGAGCGCTTGTCGATCCGGCCGTTGCGGCCGGTCGCGGCGCGGAAACCCGCGAAACCCGCGTCGACCAGCGCGAGCACTCCGAGCACGAGCGGGACCACCGCGGCCATCAGTTCGCGACCAGCCGCCGGGCGCGGCGCCCCAGGGCCCGGCGGAAGTCGTCCACCAGCGCCGGTCGCAGGCCGACGACCGGTCTCATCGCCGCGCAGAACGGGTTGGTGTGCCTGAACGGCTCGAACAGGAACGCGTCCATCCCGTCCGCGGCCGCGGCGGCGGAGAGCAGCACCGCGTCACCGTGGGCGCGCCGCGCGGACGCGACGCCGTCGTGGCGGCCCAGCGGCTCCCGCATCCTGGCGCGGTGGTACAGCCAGGCCCCCGACGGGGCCAGCGGGGTCGCGGCGATGTCGTAGTGGACGAACGCCAACGCGCCCGCGCGGTCCTGCGCGCGGAAGAACCCGGGCAGCCGGTCGGCCGCGAAGTGGTGCAGCACCCCGCTCGACAGGTAGACGGCGGCCCCGCCGGGCAGCGCGAACGCGTCCGCGCGGAGGAAGGTGCACGGGAGCCCCTCGTCCTCGGCCAGCCGGGTCGCCTCGGCCACGAGGGCGTGGTTGAAGTCCACGCCCACCAGCTCGACGTCCGCCCCCAGCACCCCGGAAGCGGCCAGGCTCCGCACCACGAACCCCAGGCCGCACCCGACGTCCACCACCCGCAAGCGGCTCCCGGTCGCCCGGACGGCGGCGAGCACCGGCACCAGCAGCTCGGCGAACCGCCGCGCCATGTGCAGCTCCTCGTTGAGCCGCTGCAGCTCGGTGTGCACGCGGACCAGGAGCCGGTCCACCGCGACGGGGTCCAGGAACTCGCCCGTCACGGGCATCCGCCGCACGATCCGCGCGGCCCGCCGGTCCCCGGCCGCGTGCAGCCGGGCGACCACCTCCGCGCGGCGGACCGGGACGCGTTCACCCGTCCGCGCGTCCCAGTCCACCACCAGGTCGGAGATCTCCAGCACGGCCATGATCGGACTGTAGCGACCCGCGCCGGCCCACCCGTCCACCGGCGGTCCGGGGCACCTACCCCGCGGTCGCGGTGCCGAAGTCCAGGACCCGCTCGGCCTCGGCCGTGACCCGGGCGGAGGCGATCCGCGCCCAGGAGGCGAACAGCGACCGGAAGCGGTCGCCGTACTTCTGCGCCACCGCCGGGTCCTGCTCGACCACGTCCAGCTCGTTGACGATGCTCAGGTCGACGAACGGGCGCAGCCGGTCGACGTCCAGGCGCTCGCTGCCGCCCGTGAAGCGGTTGTGGACCTCACCGGTGTCGGCCAGCCGCGGCCAGGTGAGGTCGCGGTCGCACGCGCCGTACAGGTGGACCAACCCCTCCGCCGTCTCGCCGACGAGGTCCCGCAGCGTGGTGCGGTCGGCGGGGTCGAGCAGCGCGACGTCGAAACCGTCCGTGCCGTACACCGCGTGCGCCAAGCCGGCCAACCGCACGTCGACGCCCAACCCCAGGCCGCCGAGGCGGTCGTGGACGCGGCACAGGTGGGTGTAGAGCGTGCCACCCGGGTGGTCGACGGCCTCGGCCCCGTGCTGGCGCAGCCATGCGCGCACGTCCTGCTCGGCACTCATGGCCCGACCGTAGACCCGCCGATCCCCGGCGGTGGACCCCGCCGGGCGGTGCGGTTCGCCACAGCCGGTCACCGGCCGGGCCGCTTCCGCGGGTCGTGCGCGACGAGCGGGGGTGCGCCGTCCGCCGTCCGGCCGCACCCGCGCCAACCCGCCCAAGGCACCCCGTGACCCGCTTATGGTGCCGGAATGGCGGAGAGCGGGTTCGTCGAAGTACGCGGGGCCAACCGGGGCAACAACGTGTTCCCGCACCTCTTCGCCGCGGCGTTGATGGTCACCGGACCGATCGTCCACGCGACCGACGACGGCGGCACCGTCGGCATCGTGCTCACCGCGCTGCTGCTGCCGCTGGGCATCGCCGTGTGGCGAGGTGTCGCGCGCGCCAAGCGGCGGCTGCTGCGCCTGGACGAGGTGGGGCTGCCCGCGACCGCCGCGGTCCTGACCGTGGAACCGATCAGCGAGGACGCCACCGTCCGCGTCCGGCTCCTCATCAGGGGCCCGGACGTGCCCGAATTCGTGATCGAGCACGACACCAGGTACGACCCCGCCCTGAAGCCGGGGAACAAGCTCGCCGCGCTGGTCGACCCCGACGACCACCGCGACTTCGAACCGGGCTGCCAGGGACCGGCCGGCAGGGCCGCATCGCGCACAGCGGCCCCACCGCCGGCACCGACCGCTCCGCCCGACCGGAGGCATTCCGAAAAGCAGTGCCGCGGTTCACCCGGACAGCCCACGTCCGCCTTCGGACAACACCCAGACACGTCGTCCGGCGGGCACCTGCGGCACGAAGGTGATCTTCGGTCCCCATTGGGGTGACAGCGACCGAGCCCGCTCTTCGGGAACTCCGGGGCTGATACGTTCGAAGTGGCCGACAATAAGGCGGAAGAGGCCGTCCGGTAGGCAATCGTGCTCGCGATCCAGGTGTTGTCACCCCTGTTTTCGCGAGGGTTCGAACGACGTGTGGAAGGCGCCATCAGTGGCTCAGTGGAAGAACGTTTCGGGTGGGCTTTCGGCGATAGCGGTCGGCTCGCGGACCGTCGTGTGGGGCGTCAACAGCGGCAGTCAGGTCTACCACTACACCAACCACGACAACAACCCGTGGACCGGCATCCCGGGTGGGCTGGCGGACATCGGCGCGGGCGCCGACGGCACCGTCTGGGGCGTGAACTCCGGCGGCAGCATCTACCGCTACACCGGGGACACCGACGCCAACGAGTGGCTCAACGTCCCCGGCAAGCTGGCGCGCATCTCGGTGGGCTCGCGGACCAACGTGTGGGGCGTCGACTCGATCGGCGGGATCTTCCGCTACACCGGCGACGACGCCGACCCGTGGGACCGCATTCCCGGTGGCCTCGTCGACATCGGCGCCGCGGCGGACGGCACGGTCTGGGGGGTCAACTCGTCCGGCCAGATCTACCGCTACACCTGGACGGCCGACCACTGGATCGGCGTCCCCGGCGGCCTGAGCCGGATCGACGCCGGCTCCCGGACCAGCGTGTGGGGGGTGAACTCCGGCGGCCAGGTCTACCGCTACACCAACGACGACGAGAACCCGTGGGTGGGCATCCCCGGCACCCTGTCCGACATCGGCGCGGGCGCCGACGGCACCGTCTGGGGCGTGAACTCCGGCGGCGGCATCTTCCGCTACACCGGAGACGCCCCCAACTGACCGCGCGGCAGTGCGCTGGTGCGTCGACGAGAATGACGTGGTGCGGATCGGTGGTGCCGGAGGCGGCATCACCGATAACGCCGGAGGCGGCGCCACCGATAATGTCGGAGGAGTGGTCGTCACCCAGGGGTCGTGAACAGCCGCACGCGCAAGAAAGTGCGTTCCGGTGCGGACGCTGATATCGCGGCGGGGTATTCCTGTCGGGCGAGAGCGGCTGTTTGCGTCGCCTTGTCGGACAGGGGCGGTCAGGTCGGACCACGGCGGTGGTCCGCACCTTTCGCGACCGACCTTCGATTTCCTTCATCGCCACCGGTGGGTGGTCCCCGTGCGAGGTGCAGCGTGGACCGCCGGCGGCTCACCGTCGCGGACCTGGCGGGTCAGGCGACGCGCTGGCACGCGCCCTGCCGCGGTGGGGGTTGGTCCCGGGGATCGGGTGCTGCTGGTGTACCCCCGTCCCCGGACTTCGTCGGGGCCTTCCTGTTCCCCGCACCCACCGCCCACACCGCGCCCACCGCCCACACCGCCGCGCCGCGGGCGCACCCGGCACCCCGAGGCCGTTCGCGACAGCCTCGCCCGTGCCACGGCACCGAAGTCGGCGCACACGCCCCTGGCGTGACGACCGGGACGTGCTCTTCCGACCCGGTCGGGACAACGGCGATCGGTCGAGAGGTGATACGTGCATCCGGGTGAACGCGGGCCATGCGACATACATGCGCATGGCCTAATGTGTTGTTGCGCTCGGTCACGGGCGCGGAGGCGTCCGGGTGCTGGCGAAGCTCCGGCGATACCGAAAAAGGCGGTTCTCCATGACCACCGCGCACCTTGAGCACACCGGCCACGAGCACGTGCACGGCGAGGGCTGCGGCCACGTGGCCCTGCCGCACGAGGACCACGTCGACTACGTGCACGACGGCCACCTCCACCGGGGGCACGACGGGCACTTCGACGAGTGCGAGCCGGCCGACCACGGCGCCCACGACGACCACGGCCACGCGCACGGCGAGGGGTGCGGCCACGTGGCGGTCCCGCACCGCGACCACGTCGACTACCTGCACGACGGCCACCGCCACGCCGTCCACGGTGAGCACTACGACGAGCACTGACCCGCGATCGCGGTACCGCCGGTCAGAGCTGCGCGGTGTGCCGCGGAAGGGGGAAGTGGTGGTCGTGGTCGTGCGCGTCGAGGTCGTCCCACGCGGGCAGCGGGTCGTCGAAGCGCCGCCACGCGGCCGGGCCGCCGGCCAGTTCGTCGTCGGTGAGCAGGGCGGGGTCGAGTCGGCGGCGGGGTTCGTCGCGGTCGAGGTGGACGCCGATGAACACCAGTTCCTGCCGCGCGGTGTGGCCGTCGAGCAGCTCGCCCGGCTCGATGGTGAGGTTCGGCCCGGCCTGGGACCACACGGCGAGGGTGTGCGGGCGGCCGGCGATGTGGCAGAAGCCCTTGCTGCGCACCACGCCGTGCCAGTCCTCCAGCGCGGCGGCGAGCCGGGCGGGGTGGAAGGGGCGGTCGGCGCGGTAGGTGACCGAGCGGATGCCGTACTCCTCGGTCTCCGGGGTGTGCGACCCGGCCAGTTCCTCGGCCCAGCCGGGTGACGTGGCGGCCGTGACGGGGTCGTAGCGGCCGGTGTCGAGCACGTCGGCCAGGTCGACCACGCCGCGGTGGGAGCGGACCAGGCGGGCGTTCGGGTTGAGCTCGCGCAGCAGTCCCTCCACCGTGGCGAGCCGGTCGGGCGTGGCGAGGTCGGTCTTGTTGAGCACCAGCACGTCGGCGAACTCGACCTGGTCGACCAGCAGGTCGGAGATGCCGCGCTCGTCACCCTCCGCGGCGGCGAGGTCGCGCTCGTCGAGCCGGTCGCCGCGTTCGAGCTCCACCAGGAAGGTCGAGGCGTCGACCACGGTGACCATGGTGTCCAGGCGGGCGTGGTCGGACAGGCTGGTGCCGTCCTCGAAGGTCCACTCGAACGTGGCCGCGACGGGCATCGGCTCGGAGATGCCGGTGGACTCGATGAGGATGGCGTCGAAGCGCCCCTCGCGGGCGAGCGCGCCGACGCTGTCGAGCAGGTCTTCGCGCAGGGTGCAGCAGATGCAGCCGTTGGTCAGCTCCACCAGGCGCTCGCCACCCCTGCCCGACGCGAGCGAGGCGTCGATGTTGACCTCGCTCATGTCGTTGACGACCAGGGCGACCCGGCGTCCCTGCTGTCGGCCGGGTCGCGCAGGGGGTCCAGGACGTACGTCGCCAGCGCGCGGGGATGACCCAGGCCCGCCACCGAACCCGTGATCGCCTCGCGCGCCGCCGCGAGTTCCGCGCGGCGCGGTGACCGCACCGAGCGCAGCAGGCCGTTCCCGTCCACCTCGGCCCACCCCTCGGCCGCCAGCGCGCGCACCCAGTGCCCGGCGATCCACCGGTGCCGGTCCGCGGCGGGCACGACGTCGGCGGGGTCGGCGGGCAGCGATCCAGCGATCAGCACCCGGTTCCCCCTCCTCTCCGCCGCGGCGCGTGGCGGAGTCAGGGCGAACCTACACGAAAATGATTGTCGTTACGTGGAACATCTGTCGACGAGCGAAGGACGGGGTGCGGTGGGGTCCTCGATGGTGGACGCGTTCGACGAGGGCAGCGCCGAGTTCGCCGAGTGGGCACCGCTGCTGTGGGACCCGATCGGTGCCGAAGCCGTGGAGCACGCCCGGCCGCTGCCCGGCGAACGGGTGCTCGACATCTGCTGCGGTTCGGGCTCGTCCGCGATCCCGGCGGCGCGGGCCGTCGGCGTGGGAGGCGTCGTGGACGCGGTGGACCTCTCCGGCGCGCTGCTCGACCAAGGCGCCCGGCGCGCGCGGGACGTGCCGCAACTGCGGTTCCACCGCGCGGACGCGGCCGGGTGGGAGCCCGCGGACCGCCTGCCCTACGACCGGGTGCAGAGCGGCTTCGGCGTGTTCTTCCTGCCGGACACGGACACGGCGGTGGACCACCTCGTCGGCCTGCTGCGACCGGGCGGCACGCTGGCCGTGAGCACGTGGCGGCAGGGCAGCGTGGACGACGTGGTCGGCCCGTTGATCCGGGCGTTCGCCGAGCACACGGGCGCACCGCCCGTCCGACCCCCCGCAGCGGGTCAGGCGGCGCGCCTGGACACCGGCGACGAGCTCGCCGACTGGTTGCGGGACAGGGGACTGGTGGACGTCGTCGGCCACGCCGCGGAGCGCGACGTCCCCGTCACACCGGAGCCGGCGTGGACGTTCGTGACCGGCTCGGCCGTCCGCGCGGTGCTCGCGGGCCTGGACGCCGACGGCGTGTCGGCCGTCAAGGCCCGCTACCTGGACGTGGCGGGAGGAACGGCGGTGCTCCGCGCCCGCGCGCTGGTCGGCGTCGGCGCGCGCCCGAGCTGACCTCCAGGGCGCGCACCGCGCCGCACCCCGCCGGCGGCCGGTGCACCCGCCGCAGCCCGGACCGGCGCACCCGCCGCGGCAGTTGCGACCGGCGGCGTGCGGCGGTGTCGGCGGTCACGTCGGCCTCCCGCGGCGGAACGGTTCAGGTCACCACGTCCGCGGTGCGCCGCGCGAGCCCTTCGACGAAGCCCGGCCACCCGATCACCGGCCTCCGTCACCCCGGTGGCGCGACCACCCCGGTGTTCCCGTCGAGCGGGCAGCGCGTGCACAGACCGGCCAGCTCGACCGCCACCCGGACGTCCGCGAACCCGTGCGCCGCCGCCGTCTTCGCCGCCCACCGCGTGACGGGCGCCGTGTCCACGCCCACCGTGCGCCCGCACCGCACGCACGTGAGGTAGTGGTCGTGGGCGTCGGTCCTCAGGTGGAACAGGTGACGCCCCTCCCGGTCCTGCGTGATGCCGAGGACGCCCGCGTCCACCAGCGACGCGAGGTGCCGGTAGAGGGTGGTCAACCCGACCCGACCGCCCCCGGACCGCAGCAGGTGGTGGATCGCGTTCGCCGTGGAGGGGCCGGGCAGGTCGGCCAGCACGCGCAGCACCGCCTGGCGCTGCGGCGTCATCCGCGCCCCGGCGCCCCGGTCGAGGACGTGCCCGTTCCTCTCGCGCATCCCCCGCGCGCTCAGGACGTCACAGCCTCGGTCGGGCGGCACCCGGACGGGGGCGGCGGGACGACGTCGGTGGTCGAATCGGGTGACGCGGACATGGGGACCTCGGTGGTGCATCGTCCGACAATGATTATCAAGACCAATATAACCACCCTTCGGTGATCATGCGGCCCCGGCCGGAACCTGCCCCGTCGGTCGTCCGGGCGGTGCGCGACGCGGGCGTGCCCTCACCCGCCCGACATCCCGGCGGCACACCGCCGGCCGGTCCGCCGCGGTATCAGCCCGAGCGCGTCCCGGAGTCCCACCAGTCGAGCACCCGCGTCCCGATCAGGGTCAGCCACTTCGACGGCTCGCCGGCCGGGACGTCGACCTCGAACCACACCCGCCCGGGGTGCCGGCGGGCCTGGAGCCACGTGCCGTCCGGCTGCCGGGCGGCCCGGACCGATTCGATCGCGTCGGCCATGCGCGGGTCCGGCGGTGTGCCGTCGAGGAGGGCGGCCCGGCGGAAGTGGTCGGCCGCGTTGAGCACGCTGTAGTACCAGCGGAACGGGTAGGCGAAGCGGTCCACCCACGGCGCCACCGGTTCGCCCGTCGACAGCCGGCGGAACAGCCCGCGCCGCAGCAGGTACTCCTCACCCGAGCGCCGGGCGGCGCGCGTCGATCCCGTGCCCCCGGTCGCGGCATCGTGGGCGAGCAGGCCGGTGAGGGAGTTGAGCGTCGAGTGGAACGACGACCGCGTGGAGCCCTCGACCCACGCGCAGTTCCACCCGCCGTCGGGCAGTCGGTGCTCGACGAACCAGTCGACGACGCCGGTGACGTCGGCGCCGAGCCACAGGCCGTTGCCGACCGTCCAGGCGTTGATGCAGCAGTCGACCTCACCGCCCCAGTACGGCAGGTCGTCGTACTCCCAGCGGCAGTGCTCGGCGAGCAGTTCGGCCGTGCGACGCCCGCGCAGGACCGCGGCGTCCAGGCCCCACTCGCGCAGCGAGTTCAGCGACCACGTCGTCGCCGTCCAGGGCTGCCCCTCGGTCTCCACCGCGTCGAACTCGAAGCCCGCGGGGAAGAACGCACCGCCGGCCCACCGGCCGTCGGCGTCCTGGAGCGCGAGCAGTCGCGCGCCGAAGCCCTCGGTCGCGACCCGAGCGCGGGTCGCCTCCCAGACCCCGGGCGGTTCGCCCGCGAGGTCGCGTTCGACCTGCCGGCGCAGCGCCGGGTCGGAGTCGAGGAGCCACGCGAGCAGGTTGCCGGTCGCCACGGCGCGACTCCAGTGGGCTCGTCGGGCCGGTTGGGGACGGCCGACCCGGGCTCGTTGTGGAGCGGCCGGGGTGGTCCCGGTGGTCAGGCGCGGGCGTAGCGCTCCGCGAGGGTGCGCAGCAGTGGCCTCAGCTCGCCGGGCGACTCGACGGTGAAGTCCATGCCCAGCATGCCGATGTAGGCGGCGACCGTGTCCAGCGAGTCGGCGCCGGTGACGAGGACCGAGGTGGTGTCGGTGACCGTCTCGACCACGCCGACGCCGGGGTGGATGCGGTCGAGGACGGCCTGGGCCGGCGCGTCGACCCGCAGGCGTGCGTGCACCTGCCAGCCGCTGAACGCGACACGGCGCATGGTGAAGCTCGTGTAGTCCTCGTCGGGGAGGGCGGTGGGGGCGAACCGGCGGTGGGTGCGCGTGCGCGGCGTGATCCAGTCCGCCCGGTAGACGTCCCACTCCCCGCCGGACGGGTCGCGGGCCACGAGGTACCAGCGTCGCTTCCAGGCGAGCAGGCGGTAGGGCTCGACGAGCAGCGAGGTGTCGCGGTAGTCGAAGCGGAACCACTCGACGTCGTGGATCGCGGTCGCGATGGTGCGCAGCACGGCGGGGTCGACCTCGGGGTCCGGGGAGTCGGTGTCGGTGTTCTCCGGCGCGTGGTCGACGACCGAGGCCAGCGCCTCCACCGTCGGCCGCAGGCGTGGCGGCAGGACCTGTTCGAGCTTGGCCAGCGCGCGGGCGCTGGAGGTCTCCAGCCCGGCGATGCCCCGGCCGGCGCGCAACCCGATCGCCACGGCCACCGCCTCCTCGTCGTCCAGGAGCAGCGGGGGGAGCTTGCCGCCCGCTCCGAGCCGGTAGCCGCCCGTCGCGCCGCGGGTGGCCTCGACGGGGTAGTCGAGCGCGCGGAGGCGCTCCACGTCGTTGCGGATGGTGCGGGTCGTGACGCCCAGCCGGTCGGCGAGTTCGGTGCCGCTCCACGACGGGCGCGACTGGAACAGCGCCAGGAGCGCGAGGAGGCGCGCCGATGTGTCCGCGGTCACTGCGACACCCTCCGTCATATAGGAACGAAGCTTTCCTATAGGCACTCTACCGTCTGCGTCATGACGAACACGCAGATCCGCCCCTCCCGCATCGAGGTCACGCAGACCGAGCTGGACGACCTGACCGGTCGCCTCGACCGCACCCGCCTGCCGCAGCCGGCGCCGGGCGACACCTGGGAGCACGGCACCCCCAACCACTACCTGCGCAGGGCCGTGACGGCGTGGCGCGCGTTCGACTGGCGCGCCGCCGAGGAGCGCATCAACGCCCACGCGCACTTCGTCACCGAGATCGACGATCAGCCGATCCACTTCATCCACGTCGAGTCGCCGCACGAGGGCGCGACGCCGCTGCTGCTCGCCCACACCTACCCCGGTTCGTCGGTCGACTACCTCGACATGATCGGCAGGCTCACCGACCCCGTCGCCCACGGCGGGCGCGCCGAGGACGCGTTCCACGTCGTCGTGCCGGACGCACCCGGCTTCGGCTTCTCCAACCCGGTCACCGAACCGGGCTGGACCACCGCCCGCGTGGCCCGCGCCTACGACACCCTCATGCGCAGGCTCGGTTACCGGCGCTACGGCGTCCACGGCTCCGACCACGGCGCGATGGTCGCCCGCGAACTCGGCGTCCTCGCCCCGGAGGGCTTCCTGGGGCTGCACGTGCTGCAGCTGTTCTCCTTCCCGTCGGGCGACCCCGCGGAGTTCGAACAGCTCGAACCGCGGGACCACGCCGGTCTGGAGCACATGCGGTGGTTCCAGAAGGTCGGCGGCTACAACACCATGAACGCCAGCAGGCCGCAGACGGTCGCGGCCGGGCTCAGCGACTCGCCGATCGGGATGCTCGCCTACAGCGAGCTGTTCAACTCCTTCGGCAACGGCACGTCCCTCGTGCCGCTGGAAACCATTCTCACCGAGGTGTCCGTCAACTGGTTCGCGAACGCCGCCGCGGGCATGGCCCGGTCCTACTTCGACAACGCGGCCGCCCCCGCCGACGAGCCCGCCCCGCGGAACGCCGCCCCGACCGGCGTGGCCGTGTTCGCCGACGACTTCCAGACCATCAAGGTGTTCGCGGAACGGGACAACCCCAACATCGTCCACTGGAGCCGTTTCGAGAAGGGCGGCCACTTCGCCGCGCTCGAGGTCCCGGAGATCGTGGTGGACGACATCCGGGCGTTCTTCACCGCACTGCGGTGACCTCCCGGGACGGAGGAGCGGTCGTAGCGGGCCCACCCCCTCGCGCGAGCAGGCCGTTCGACCTGGAAACGTTGGCCCGCAACGAAAAGCATCACCCACCGAAGCTCATGCGTGCCCGTAACACATCCGGGTGAACCGTCGATCTGTCCGGTATCAGTCTTCCGAACCGCGGGCAGGGGCCAGTCTTGAAGCAGTCCGACCAGCCGGCGAGGAACGAGGTCGGGGGCGACGTCGGCACGTCCATCCAGGCCGGGTCCATCAGCGGCGACGTCCACCTGCACCCGCCCGCCGGGCCGCGGTGGCGCAGGCGCCTGCTGCTCCTCGCCGTCGCGGTGGCGACCACCATGGGCGCCTCCGCCACGGTGCTGGTCGAGCTGACGGTGCCCGACGAGCCCGCGCGGTCCGCGCCGCCCCAGGCCGTCGCCGCCACGGCGTCCGCGACGGAAACCGCCGGGGCGGTCACCCACGTGCCGGTCGTGCCGCCGGTGGGCGCCGGCCGGCCGATGCCCCTCGTCCCCGCGACCCGCGCGTCCGGCAGCGTGATCGCCGTGGCCACGACCACGACCGCCGCGACGACCACCACCACGACGGCGTTCGCGCCGGGCGCCGCTCCTCCGCCCGCGGGCACCGTCCGCTTCAGCGGCGAGCTGGAGTTCGGCAGCTTCGACCTCGACCTGCCGCAGCCCAAGCGCGTCGACGGCCGCAACGTCTGGACACTCACCCCCGGCCGCCTGCACGGGGACGAGAACTACTGGTTGGCGGAGTGGTTCGGCGGTGGCGCGCCCGGCCGAGCCGAGTGCGCCACCGAGATCACCGCGCGGGGGACGCGGGACGCCGAGAACCTGGCCGCCGGCGGCACGGTGTGCGGGAGCACGCCGGAGGGCAGGGTCTTCCGGATCGACGTGCTCACCGTGGACCACGCGACCGTCACCGGCCAGGTCGTCGTGTGGGACTAGCGCGTGTTCCGAAGGTGAGGTGAGCGGCGGCGTGTCGGTGGCCGGAACGTGGCGAGGTCTCCGGTGAGTGGTGTAGCGACCGACGCCACCGACATCCGGCTACGCCACATCTGGAACACGACCCAGGTCCGGACGGTGAGACCTCGTGTCATCTTCGGCGATCTCGCGGATTCGGTGCCGACCGCGGGACCGGTGACGAGGCCGCCCCTGGGATGGCGACTCAGAGCGAGGTGATCTCCAGGGTGACCAGGGAGTAGATGCCGGAGACGGTGCCCAGCCCGGCGGTGCACAGCAGCACGTCGACGCTTGGACCGGTGTTCACCTGGACGACGGTGCTGCCGGTGAACAGGCCGGAGGTGACCGTTCCGGTTTGGGTGACCACCAGGGCGGCACCCGCGACGGTGGCGGTGCGGTTGGCCGAGACGATCGAGGTCTGGCCGGTGTTCCAGGCGATGGTGAAGGTGGAGGACCCGGTGTCCAGCAGGTCCAGGCAGGTCTGTTCCGGGTCGTTGGAGGTGCGGGCACGCGAGCCCGAGGTGACGGCCGGGTTGCTCAGCGACACGCAGGGCCCGTACTGCGTCGAGGAGTTGATGGTGACGGCTTGCGGTGCCATGGTCAGCGGCGGGGTGTAGGTGACGGTCTCGCTGCTGGGTGGGGTGCAGGTCACGTCCAGCACCCCGGCCGTCGCCGCCGCGGCCGGCCCCGGCACGGTCAGCGCGAGAGCGGAGACGGCCGTCATCAGCGTGGCCGCGGCGGTGCGCAACGAATTGATCATCATCGCTCTCCATCCGGGCGGCACCGGTACCCCGTGTGGGCCCGAGCACGTGCCAGGCACCCAGGATGATCCCGCCCGGACGATCCCCGACAGGACCGAACGGGCGACCGCGCACAGACGTTCGGCTCGCCATCACCGCCCGGCCAGGACGGCAAGCTGACCGACCCGGGTCACCGCGACGGTACGGAGACCTGCCCCGAACACCCGAAGCCGCACTCGAGATGTATCGCACCACCTGATCACCGACGCCACCGGCATCCCCCTGGCCGTGACAAGTACCGCCGCAGTTCAACGCTCGTGCGCAGAGTCCTGGCACCCCACAGGTGCCCGGCGTGCCCGGGAGACGTCCCGTCACCGGCGACGATTCACCAGTCCGGACGGGCGGCGAACCACAGCCGGTCCGCGGGCTCGTAGCGGACCGGACCGGACCCGTGAGCTGCCGACGAAGGACTGCGCTCTCGTGCTTCCGGACCACTTCGCACAGCAAGGACATGATCACCCGGACGCGCTCCCGACACCGTGACCGCCTTGCTCCACCGGCGACGATGGCTGTTCGAGCGGCACGGGGTGTGCGGAGGTTCGCCGAGGTGGGTGCTCGCCTGGCAGGACCGGTCGACCGGACTGATGATGGGGCGATGAGCACGAGCACCGAACCAGCGCGGTCCACCGGGTGGCACACCGGTTCCAGGACGTGGCACGCGGTGCTGGCGGCCGTCATCGCCGCGTCCCTGGTCATCCAGTTGGTCCTGCTGTTCACCGGAGGCGCGGACGCCAACTCGGGCGACATCGGCGCGGTGGCGGGTGTCGGGACGCGGCTGGTGCGGTTGTTCAGCTACTTCACCATCCAGAGCAACGTCATCGTGCTGGCCGTGGCACTCACCCTCGCGGCGAACCCGGCCCGTGACGGCAGGGGCTGGCGGGTGGCCCGGCTGGACGCGCTGCTCGGCATCACGATCACCGGCCTGGTGTTCGACCTCGTGCTCGCGCCGATCGTGCACCTGGAAGGCGCGGCCCGGTGGGCGACCATCGGCTTCCACTACGTCTCGCCGTGGATGGCGGTGCTCGGCTGGCTGCTGTTCGGACCGCGCCCGCGGGTCGACCGGTCGACGGTCGGCTGGGCGTTCGCCTGGCCGGTGCTGTGGATCGCGTACACCTTCGCCCACGGCGCGATCACCGGTTGGTACCCCTACCCGTTCCTGGACGTCACCCGGCTGGGTTTCGGCACGGCTCTGCGCAACACCTTGTTCGTGCTCGTGCTGGCACTGGTCCTGGCGTTGATCTACAAGGCGCTGGACCGGCTCCGCCCCACCGTGCGTTGAGGGTGTCGCCCGGCCCCGCCCCGGTGCTGCGCACGGCTGCGGGGGACCTCACCCCGGATGCCGGACACGGGGTTATGCGGCGTGTCGGTAGCAGGCTGTTCTTGTAGTCGATCGGGGATGTCCGGCCGAGGTGCGAGTGACGGCCTCGGGTGATGTACCGATGCGCCCAGCCGAACACCGCCGGTCGTGCTTCCCTCGTACTGCCCCAACTCCGGGCGCCTTGGAGCGTCTGGCGTGTGAAGGAGGCGTTGAGGCTCTCGGCGGCGTTGTCCGCGGAGCTGCCCCACCGCGCCCATGGACCGGGTCACCCCGGCGGCGCGGCAGGCGTCGGCGGCCCTGGCACCGCAGTGGGCCCCGTGTGCCCACCCGGATCGTCACGATCCAAGGGTGTCCGGTGTCCAACATCCAGGGTCAAGTCCCCTCGACGGCCGATTGGTGCTCGGCCCGCCCAAGACGAAGGCCAGTAAGTGGCATGGCCTACGTCACATACAAGACGTGGCTGATCGAAGACGGCGTGCCGGAAGTCGTCCAGCACAAGCGGCTGGGGCACCGGTATCGAGAGGTGCGGGGCATCTACTCGTATGTGACACACGTCATGGCCAACGGGGTGCTGGACGAACTCCAAGCCCGCCGGGAGCGGTCCGGCGCGGAAGCAGGAACGGCTGCCACACACGGCGGGGGAGTGGTGACCACGCACGGTGAAGATGATCACACCAGGACCATCTGCTCCCGTTCTGCTCCCACCAACGCAGAACAGCCGCCTGGTGAAGATCACCAAGCGGCTGTCTGACCTGCGTATATCTCTGGTGGACGATACAGGGATTGAACCTGTGACCCCTACCGTGTCAAGGTAGTGCTCTCCCGCTGAGCTAATCGTCCGAGGCGGAGACGGGAATCGAACCCGTGTACAGGGCTTTGCAGGCCCTTGCCTAAGCCACTCGGCCACTCCGCCAGGTTTTCCCGAATGCTAGCACCCAGGAGTCTGGCCTGAGCCCAAGGGGCCCTCTGCCGAGCGGATGACGAGACTCGAACTCGCGACCCTCACCTTGGCAAGGTGATGCGCTACCAACTGCGCTACATCCGCATGCTCCGGAAGATTTCTTGGAACTTGGCCCTTTTGGGGCTTGTCGTTCCGGTCTTCCCCGGTGCGAGAGGAACTTTATTACATGCCCCGCCGCAGAATCAAATCGGGGGGTGCCTAGGCCCCCGGCAGGGCTGCTACCTGCACTTTTACGTCAGATCGGTCGAGATCAGGTGGGTCAGGGCCTCGTCCACGTCGACCCACAGGTGCTCGTTGCCGGGCACGACCACGTCGTAGGTGCGGTCGAGGAAGTCGGCCAGCTCCTGCGCGGACGCCTCGAACATGGCGTGGCCGGACGGGGAGCTCAGTTCGATCACCACGACCTCGGGGTCGTCGGCGGCCGGGCGGATGCGGACGTCGCCGTCCCCCGCGTCGGCGATGAGGCCGTCGGCGAGCAGGTCCCGGGCATACACCCATTCCACCCAACCGGCCCGACCCGTTCGGAACGCGGCGACCACCGCGTACGGGTCCTTCGTGTCGTAGCGAAGCTCAACCTGCACCGGAACAGCGGGGGTCCTCGGCGCCAGCAGGTCGAACACCGCTGTCGAACGGAGTGTCACGTGATCATTGCGCATCGTCGTTACCCTCTTCTCCCTTCCCGGCCAATGGAACGACCGAGCTCTCTACTTGTGACGTATATGTGGCGAGGAACGCTCGACTCCCGGACGTTTATCACCCGTTCGGGTCTACATCGCTCCACTGGGCGACCACCTCGATGCGTTCCGTGTCCGGTCTGATCCCGCAGGCCCCATCTTGCTGGGTTTAACCTGAACCCGGTACCGGCTGTTGCGCGAATGTTGGACGTGAGGACCTCTCTGGTGGCTGACGCACCCGCCCCGGCACCACGCCGCGGGCCCGAACGACGACCTCCCGACGCGGAACTCGTCGAGCGGGTGTCCACGGGGGACCGCACGGCCTTCGGTGAGCTCTACGACCGTTACGCGAAACCAGCGTACTCACTGGCCAGGCGCATCTGCGTGGACCCCGGCCTCGCCGAGGACGTGGTGCAGGAGGCGTTCCTGGCCCTGTGGCGCAACCCGGCCGGCTACGACCGCGCACGAGGCGGCTTCGGCACCTGGCTGATGACCGTCGTGCACCACCGGGCGGTGGACGCCGTGCGCCGCGAGAACACCCAGCGCAAGCGGAACGTGCCGCTCACCGACGAGGTGTCCGAGCGCAACGTCCCGCCCACCGACGGGGCCGACCACGACGCGTTGACCGGCGTCGTGGGCGCCGAGGTGCGGGAGGCGCTGAAGCGCCTGCCCGAGGACCAGCGGCAGGTCATCGCCCTGGCCTACCTCGGCGGGTACACGCAGATAGAGGTCGCGGCGCTCACCGGCATCCCCCTGGGCACGGTGAAGTCCCGCACCTTCGCGGCCATCAGGAGGCTGCGGACGACGTTGCAAGCGGTGTGGACAGGGGAGACCGGCGGCGAAGCGCCGGGTCGGACGACGGGAGCACACCGGTGACCGGGGAGCAGAGGGACGACTGGTGCCCTCAGGAGGAGCTCGCGGTCGGGTTCGCGGTGCACGCGCTCGAACCGGACGAGGAAGCACAGCTGTACGCCCACCTGCCCACGTGCGAGCGCTGCCGGCAGACCGTCCGCGCCACCGAGGAGGTGACCGCCGCGCTGGGGTCCTCCGTCCGCCAGTACGACCCGCCGGACCGGCTGCGCGCCCGGCTCATGGCGGCCGTCGACGAGACGCCCCAGGAACACGTGCGCCGACCCGCCCCCGAGCCCGCCCCTGAGCCCGCCCCTCTCGCCGCACCGATCCCGCTGGAGCCGCGACGCCGTCGTGCCGGCGGCTGGGGCCGCAGGGCACTGGTGGCCGCGGCCGTCGTCGTCGCGGTGGCCGGGATCGGCGTCGCCGGCGTGCGGATCAACCAGCTCGGCGACCAGGTGGCCGCGCAGGACGCGCGCGCCGAGCGGCTGGAGCGGGTGCTGGACCTCGCGGCGAACCCGGCGGCGAACCGGGCCGTGCTGCGTTCCGCGTCCGGCGAGGAGGTGGCGGTGCTGGTGTCGACCGAGGACTCGGCGGCCGTCGTGCCCGTGCGCCTGACGTCCAACGACGCGGCCCACCAGGTCTACGTGGTGTGGGGCGCGAGCACGCAGGACCCCGTGGCGCTGGCCACGTTCGACGTCGGCGCCGACGCCTCGGACGCCCAGGTGCTCACCTGGTCGCCGGACGCGCACAAGCACCTCGTCTTCGCGCTCTCGCTGGAGCAGGGGCGCTCGATGCCCCAGGCGCCGAGCGGTGTGCTCGCATCCGGTCAAGTCGGCTCCGCGTGAGCGGTGTCATGGGCGATGATGTGCGCATGACCACGGAGCAGCGCGAGAACGCCCCCGAGGAAGCGGGACGCCGCCACCGGTTCCGCAGCAACCCCGCGCTGAACATGGGCTACCGCATCGGCGTGGGCGTCGTAGGCGGGTTGGTGCTGGTCGCCGGCATCCTGATGATCCCGTACCCCGGGCCGGGCTGGCTCGTCGTGTTCGCGGGCCTCGCGATCCTGGCCACCGAGTTCGAGTGGGCGGGGCGGGTCCTGAAGTTCGCCAAGCGGTACTACGACGCCTGGGTCGAGTGGCTGAAGCGGCAGAACCTCGTCGTGAAGGCCCTCGTCCTCGCGGCGACCGGCCTGGTGGTCGCGGTGACCTGCTGGCTGCTCGGGGCGTTCTCCCTGGTAGGCGGCTGGTTCGGCCTCGACTGGGCCTGGTTGGAGAGCCCGATTTTTGGTTCCCGGGGATGATGTTGTAAGCTATCGACACACCGCGAGAGCGGGGCAGGACAACAGAACAAGGGCGTTTAGCTCAGCGGGAGAGCGCTTCGTTCACACCGAAGAGGTCACTGGTTCGATCCCAGTATCGCCCACAGTGTGTTTTACCTGGTCAACGGCTCGTAGACGATCTTCGTCTGCGGGCCGTTGATCGTTGCGGGGAGCAACTGGGGAGCAAAAGATCTTGACCACCTCCGTATTTGCGAAGGTGGTCAGGGGTTCTCGCTCCCCGTCCGCTCCCAGCGCCGCTGCAGTCCGGCGAGCATCGCCTCGACCATCGGTTCGGTGACGTGGGAGTAGACGCCCATGACGCCGCGGAACTTGTGACCGATCCTCTTGTGCTGCAGCACCTCGGGAACACCGTCCTCGATGAGCCAGGTCTTGTGGGTGTGGCGCAGGTCGTGGAAGTGCATGTCGGGGTCGATGCGCGGCCGGTTGGTGTCGCCGCGCAGGGCGGGCAGCCAGACGCGGCGGCGGAAGTTTGAGCGTCGGTGGAACCCTGTGCTTGCCGAAAATGTCGTCCGTGCAGGTCAGGCGGCGTGGTGGTACTCGTTGAGGATGCCGCCCAGTCTTTGCCGTCGACGGATGTCGAGTTGGGTGGCGGCTGCTTGATTGGTGGCTGGTTGTGGCAGTGGTTGTAGTGGTCGGGCGTTGTCGATGCCTTGGTGGGGCCGGTGGGTGTTGTAGAAGTCCTCGTACTCGCGCAGGCTACGGAATAGGTGCCGTTGGTTCCAGATCAGTGTGCGGTCGAGTAGCTCCTGTCGGCAGGTCCGGATCCAGCGTTTCATGATCGCGTTCATCCGCGGTATCCGAACACCGGTGAGGACGACCTGGATGTCCGCGTCGGCGAGGATGTTGTCGAACAGGACGGGTACTTGCCGTCGCGGTCTCGGATCAGGAAGCGCACGTGTCGGCCTGCGTCTCCGAGGTCCATGACGAGGTTCGTGGCGGCCTGGGTGACCCAGGAGGCGGTCGGGTGCGCGGTGGCGCCGAGGACTCTGATCCGGCGGTTGGCGTGCTCGATCACCGCGAGCACGTACACGCGGGCGCCGTTCACGGTGCGGGTCTCGAAGAAGTCGCAGGCCAGTAGAGCGTCGGCTTGTGAGCGGAGGAAGGTCGACCAGGTCGTCGAGGTGCGCTCGGGAGCCGGATCGATCCCGGCGTCCTGGAGGATTTGCCAGACGGTGGAGGCTGCGACCTTGCCGAGCACGAGCAGTTCGCCGTGGATGCGCCGGTAGCCCCAGGTCGGATTCTCGCGTGCCAAGCGCAGCACCAGCAGGCGTATTGAGCGGATGGTCCGTGGTCGGCCGGGATCCTGGGGACAGGATCTGACCGCGTGGCGTCGGGCGATGAGGTCCCGGTGCCACCGCAGGATCGTCTCCGGGCGCGCCGGCAGTCGGAGTCGCCGAAGCGTGGCGACGGGGAGTCGGTGCAGCACGGTCGCGAGGAATGCCCGGTCGCAGGGGGAGAACCTCGGACGGGTGTCACCGAGTTGCCGTTCCAGGATGGTGATCTGGTGACGCAGCGCCAGGATCTCCACGTCCTTGTCCCGGTCGCTCAAGGGCAGCAGGCGCAGCAGCGCGAAGGCGTTGGTCATGCCCAGGTAGGCCAGTCGGAGCAGCATGGCCGGTCATCATGCCGCGTCAGCCGAGGGCGGTGCGGACCTGTGGCCACACCTGGGAGCCCTTCGATGCCTCAGCTACGCACGGCTTCGACCTGCATGGATGGAGTTTTCGGCAGCTACAGCGTTGGCATTGCGCTTGAGGTCGGCGTTGAGCAGTTCGCCGGAGTTCAGTTCGAGGCTGTAGCGGGGCATCAGGTGCAGTTCGATCCGGTCGAGGAAGCCGGTGAACACCGGTGCGGTGAAACGGTCGGTGAACACGGTGAACCACAACGCGCCGCGTGAGGCGCCCGCGGACATGACGTTGACCGCAGGCGTTTCCCGGTCACCCGCACGATCGGCGTCCTACCCTTCGGCGCCCAGGGCCGGCCGGGTGGCGCGGCGTCGGAGCGCGGCCCGCACTGGTCGACCCACGTGATCGCCGCGCCCTCGGCCTTCGCCCGGTCCTCGATCGCCGGATACTCCTCGTCCAGCCACGCGAGCACCGCGGCGGGCTGCTGTTCGTAGGCACGTCGGGTCGGGCGTTGCGGGGTGAACCCGTGGCGGCGCAGTCACAAGCCGACGCCCTGCTCGGTCATGTCCACGCCGACGACCAGCCGGATCAGCTCGACCACCGCCGGGCGGGTCCACAACGGGCCGCCGATCAGCAACTCCTCCGGGGTGTAGTCGGCCATCGCTGCGAACAGCGTGCCCCGGTCCTCGGGACTGATCAGCTCGGCCGGTCCGGGCCGTCGCCCCGGTCGCACCGCCAGGCCGTCCCGACCGTCACGCTGGTAGGCGCGCCACCAGGTGCCCACCGACCGCACCGAGACCTCGAACACCTCCGCCGCCCGCCGGTAACCCTCCACCTGCCCGGACTCCAGCGCCGCCACCACCCGCAGGCGCAACACCTCCTGCTCCGCAGGCGACAACCGGTGCGCACCCTCGACCTCGACCACGCACGTCAACATGCGGGCAACCGATCACTTTCGATTCAATAAGAGCACCGGGAGCTTCTTCCATGCCTACGACGTGCAACGATGACTTTCCGGCCGGCGCAGTGTAAAGTGGACTCGGCGCAGGGAGCGCCTCCGGGTCCGCGGTAAGGGCTGAGCCCATCCCAGGCTTTCGCAGTGCACCACCTCGAAGCCAACCTCCTCTCGTGCCCTGAGCAGCGGACCGCAGGTGCCTGGAGGCTGGAATGCCTGTCATCCCCTTGCCCGTCCGGCCCGACGTCGAGCAGGTGCGCAAGCGCGCCAAGGGTTTGCTGCGCCAGGTCCGCGCCGGCGAACCGCATGCGCTCGCCCTCGTAGCCGAGCACGCCCCGGACACGCTCGTCGAGGGCTTCACGCTGGCTTCGGCCCAGTTCGTCCTCGCCCGCCACCACGGTTTTCCCAGCTGGCCGCGGCTGCGCCGTCACCTGGACGACCTGGCCGCCGAGCCTGACCGCGGGGTCCTGACCACAGACAACCGCTACCGCGTGCACCGCGACTGGGCGGCGGACGACGACGTGGCCCGGTGCGTGCGGGCGGCGACCGCCGCCCATCCGCCCACGCGCACGTGGCGTCCGGTGCTGACCGGGCAGCACGCTGGGGTCCGCGTGGTCGTCTTCTCCACCCCGACGGGGCCGGTGTTCGCCGAGTTGACACCCACGACCACGACGCTGTCGTCGCCGGTGACCGCCGAAGCGCCCGCGTTGACCTTCCGCACCGCCGCCGGAACGCTTGCCGGGGTCGTGCCGCCCGGGACCACCTCTGCGTCGGTGGAATGGCCAGCCGGTCGGTACGCTCGGGAAC
This sequence comes from Saccharothrix sabaoui, assembly GCF_051756985.1. NCBI lineage: Bacteria > Bacillati > Actinomycetota > Actinomycetes > Pseudonocardiales > Pseudonocardiaceae > Saccharothrix > Saccharothrix sabaoui. Next base: position 16,676 of record NZ_JBPKJK010000031.1, on the reverse strand, counting down.
ACGCGATCCTGGCCGACGGGATCTTCGTCGTGCCCAACGCCTTCGCCGTCGACGACGCGGGCGTCGTGCTGCGCGTCGACGGCGAAGGCACGTCCGTCGACGTGCCCGCCCGTGCCGCGGTCGTGGTCGACCGCCCCGCCCCGGCAGCCGACCGCGGGTCCCCGGCAGGGCGTCGCCTGGAACTCGCCCTGGAACAGGTCGACCTGCGCCCGATCGTGGACCCGGGGTGCTGGGAACCCGGTGCGCACGCCGTCCTCGACGACGGGGAGTCGGTCCAGTTGGGCCGCTACGGCGACCTGCTGCTGTCCCACCTGACCGGCCGGCCTCCCCGGATCGACGACTTCGGCCCCAAGCACGGGCCGGTGCGCGACTTCGCCGTCGTCGGCCGAGCGGTCGCCCTGACCAGGGTGTACCACGGGTTCGTCGATGACCGCAGCCGGCGCGTGGCGCTGATCGGCCTGGTCGACGGGAACGTCGCCTCGGTGGTCCTGCGCCGCGAGAACGCACCCGACCTGCCGGCCGTGATCGCCGGTGGCACGCTGGTGATCGCCGATCCCGCCCTCACCGCGCCGCGTGAGCGGGGACCGGTCACGGAGCACGTGGTGGCGTTCGACTCCGCCGGCAACGTGCTGGAAGACCTGCCGTACCAGCAGTAGACCGTCGCGGGCTGCCGGTCGCGCCAGCAGCCCGCGACGAGGCGGGCGTCCGCAGTGGACGGATCACGCCACCGGGAACGCCGGTCGTGGTGGCCTCCCGGTCGCCGGGTGCCGTTCGTGTCGTGGACACGGCGATCAGGTGTCATCGCGCGGGCTTCCCGGCGACCGAGGGGGCAAGGGGCGTGGCCCGGGTGGGCACGGATGGGCGTGAGGGCTCCTCGAACCCCGGAAGGCGTGGTCAGCTTGACCGGAACCTTTCCGAGGGGGACTGGACGAACCCGAAGGCGGAAACGATGACGACACCCACTCCCGACCTGTCGAAGGTGGCCGGCGAACGGCACGAGACGACCTGGCAGCGCATCGGTGGCCGCACCCTCACTCCCGCGCACGTCGCGGCTCAACCCGTCGTCCGCCGTTCCGGGAAGCTCCGGCCGGCCGCTCAGGAGGTCGAGCCGTCCGATGCGGGCGGCGACGTCGCCTGGGTGATGGCGGACAATGGGGTGATCTCGCCCCCCGTCGCCTGATCCACCTCGGTCGAACGGGCGAGGCGGTCCAGCAGCGCACGGGCGGTCGCGTGGTCGCCGCGCGCTTCGGCACGGGCGGAGAGCAACGCGAGGTTGTCGTGCTCGCGTGCCGGGAGGGCCGTGGCGTCCGGCACTCGGCGCGTCGCCTCGGCGTACCACTCGATCAGGCGCCGTTCGGCGGCGTCGCGGTCGGTCGCGGTCAGTGCGGACCGCGACCGGAGGACCGACAGCGAACGCGCCAGGGCGTGCTGGCCGTAACCGCCGCCGGGCTCCCAGTCCGCGAGGTGCGCGACCGCCAACGCGTCGAGTGCCCGGCGGGCCCGGGGCACCGGCCACCCGGTCAGCGCGCCCGCCGCCGCGGCCGTGAGGGCGCGGCACGGTTGAGCGCCCAACAGCGCGAGGAGTTCGGCGGGGTCGGCGTCCAGGTCGTCCGCGATCCGGGTGAACGCCGTGGTCAACGGCCCGCCGTCCTCCCCGTCGAGGACGCGCAGGCGCGTCGCGTCGTCACCCAGCGCCGTCACGAGCCCTTCGTGGTCCCGAGTGGCGGCCAGCCGCAAGGCCAGCGGGTTGCCCGCGCACAGCCGGGTCAACTCGGCCGCGTCGGCCGGTGCGCGGCCGAGCAGCGCGGCGGCGGCCTCGACGTCGAGACCGCCCAAGGACAGCCCCAGCGCGCCGTCGCGCGCGGACAGACCTCCCAGGCGGAACCGGCTGGTCACCACCACCAGCGAACCCGGCCCACCGGCCAGGAGCGGCCGCACCTGCTCCGCGCTGCGGGCGCCGTCCAGCACGAGCAGCACCTGCCGGGTCGCCAGCCTGCTGCGGTACGCGCCGGCGAGTTCGTCCAGGTCGGGCGGCACCGGGTCGGGGGCTCCCCCGAACACGTCGAGCAGGGACGTCACCGCCGCGCCCGGATCGCTTCGCCCGCTCAGGTCCAGGAGGTGGGCGCCGTCGCGGAACCGGTCACCGAGCCGGTGGGCGACGTGCAGCGCCAGCGCGGTCTTGCCCGCGCCCGGCGGTCCGTCGACCGCGCAGACCGCCAGTCGCTCGCCGTTCGCCGAGGCCCACCAGTCCTCCACCGCGGCCGCATCGCGCGTGCGTCCGGTGAAACCCGCCGGCTCGGCGGGCAGCCGCGTCCGCGACGGGGGGCGGGAGAGGGCCACCGCCTCGTGGGTCCGCAGCAGGTCGGGGGAGGGGTCGAGGCCGAGTTCCGACCCGAGCAGGTCGCGGGTGCGCTCGAAGAGCACCGCCGCCTGGGCATGCCGACCGGCCGCCGCCAGCGCCCGCACGCGCACCGCCGCGAGCCGCTGGTCCGAGGGGTGCTCGTCGCCGACGGGCCCGACGACGGCGAGCGCGTCCTCGGCCGCCCCGGAGGCCAGCAGCGCCTCGGCGAACGCCCCGGCCCCGCTGACCAGGGCACGGGTGAGCCGTGTGCGCTCGCCCTCGGCGTAGGGCGCGGCCAGTCCGGTCAGCGGCGTCCCCCGCCACAGCGAGAGCGCCTGCCGCCACCGTGCGTGAGCACCGGTCGGGTCCCCGCCGCGCCACGCGTGGTCCGCGGACCTCAGCAGGTGCTCGAACCGCAGGGCGTCCACCGCGTCGTCGGCCACGTCGAGCAGGTAGCCCGTCCCGAGCGTGACGAGCGGTCCGCTGCCACCGGTGACCGCCCTCAGGGTTCTGCGCAGCGCCGATACGTGCGTGTGCAGGTTGCCGACCACCGATGCCGGGGCGTCCTGCCCCCACACCGCGTCCACGAGGTCGTCCCGGGAGACCGCCCTGCCCGCGTGGAGGGCGAGGAAACCCAGCACGGCGCGCTGCCGAGGCGGTCCGAGGGACACGTCACGCCCGCCGACGCGCAGCACCGGCGGTCCGAGCAGTCCGATCAGGACCGATGACACTCCACCATCATAGGAACCGGTGCGGTCGTGTCAGGATGGCCACGTGGTCCCCACCGAGCCCGCCGTCCGGCTGCTGGGAGCGGTGCGCGTCGTCCGGGGTGGCGCGGCCGTCGAGGTGAGCCGCCCGCGGCAACGCGCCGTGCTCGCGGTGCTCGCGCTGCGCGTCGGCCGGTCGGTGCCCGTCGAGGAACTGGTCCGCGCGGTCTGGGGGGCCGACGCGCCGAGCAGCGCGCTCGGCAACCTCTACACCTACGTGTCGGCCTTGCGGGACCTGCTGGGCGCCGACGGCTCGACCGCGCTGCTCCAGCACCAGGGCGGGTACCGCCTCCGCCTGCCGGAGGACAACGTCGACGCCGCGGTGTTCGAACGGCTCGTCGCCCGGTCGCGCGACCAGTGGGCGCGTGGGGATGCGGACGGCTGCCTGGAGTCGCTGGCCGAGGCGTCCGCGCTGTGGGGCGGCACCCCGCTGGCGGGTGTGGCGGGGCCCCGCGCCGAGTCCGAGCGCGCCCGGCTGGTCGCCCTGTGGGGGTCCGCGCGCCGGTTGCGCGCCCAAGCCCTCGCCGCTTCCGGTCGGGACCGGGAGGCGGTGGTCGAGTGCACCGCCCTGGTGCGGGAGACGCCCTTCGACGAGGAGGTCGTCGTGCTGCTCGCCTCCGCGCTGGGCCGGTCCGGCCGGACCGCGGAGGCGCTGGACGAGCTGACCGCGCTGCGGCGCAGGCTCCGCGACGACCTCGGTGTCGCACCGGGGCCCGATGCGGACCGGTTGTACCGCACCCTGCTGGACACCGGCGCGCGGCCGGCCCGGCCCGCGCCGTCCCACCTGCCCCACCGGCCCTGGGGGTTCGTCGGGCGCGCGGACGAGCTCGCCCGACTGCGCGCGCCGACCGCCGAGCCCGGTGCGGTGGTCGTGGTCGGCGGGGTGCCGGGCAGCGGCGCGAGCACCCTCGCCCTGGAATTCGCCCACCGGGTCGCCCCGCGCCACCCCGACGGTCGGCTCTACGCCGACCTGCGCGGTGACGACGCGGACCGCGCGCCGTGGACGACCGCGCAGGCCCTCGACCACCTCCTGCGGTGCCTGGGCGTGCCCGATGAGGACCTGCCCGGTCGGCTGGAGGACAAGTTCGGGCGGCTCCACGCCGCGCTCACCGGTCGTCGGGTGCTCGTGCTGCTGGACAACGCGTCGAGCGCCGAGCAGGTGCGCGAGCTGGTGCGGGTGCGCGCCGACGCCGGGACGGTGCTCGTCACCGGGCCGGTGCCGCCCGGTGTGGCCGGGGTGCGGTTGGGTGGACTCGACCCGTCGGCAGCGGTCGAACTGCTCACCGGTGAGCGCGCACCCGACGGGCCGGCCCTCGCGGTCGTCGAGCTGTGCGGTCGGCTGCCCGCGGCGCTGCGGGCGGCCCGTGCCCTGCTCGGTCGCGGTGCCGACCACCCGACGGCCGACGACCTGCGCCGCCTCGCTCGGGACCTGGCGGATGAGGAGGCCCGGCTCGACCTGCTGTCCGTCGACGGTGAACCGGGGGTGCGGGAGCGGTGGGCACGCCTGTTCGCGGGGCTGTCCGACGGTGCCGCCGCCGCCCTGCGGGCCCTGGTCGAGCACGACCGGCCCCCCGGCGCGAGCGCGGCGGGTGAACTCGTCGCGGCGTCGCTGGTGCGCGTGGACGGTTCCGGGACGCACGTCGTCCCCGCTGCCGTCCGCGCCGTGGCCCGCGGGCTGTGGCGGGAGGTGCACCGGTCGTGACGACGCGGATCACCCTGCTCGGACCGGTGGCGGTGCACGTCCGGGACCGGCCGGTCAACGCCGGACCGCCGTTGCGACGAGCAGTGCTCGCCGTGCTCGCGCTGCACGTGGGCGAGGTCGTCTCCCGCGACGAGGTGATCGCGCTGGTCTGGGGTGCCGCCCCGCCGCGCAGCGCCGCGGGCAACGTGCAGACCTACGTCTCCGCGCTGCGCGCGGTGCTGGACCCGCCCGGCGCGTTGACCCTGGTCGACGGCGGCTACCGGCTCGACCTGCCGCGCGACGCGGTGGACGTCCACCGCGTGGGGGCCGCGGCACGTGCCGCGGACGACCTGCTCGCCGGCGGACGCCCCGACCTGGCCGCACGGGCGTTCGAGGAGGCGCTCGCCCACTGGACCGCTGAACCGCTGGCCGGCGTGCCCGGTCCGTTCGCCGAGGCCCGGCGGGCAGCCCTCGTCGAGCGCCGCCTCGACATCCTGGAGGGCTGGGCCCGTGCCGCGCTCGCCCTCGGTCGTACCGAGGACGTGGCCGAGGCGTTGCTGCCGGTCCTGGTGGACCACCCCCACCGCGAAGCCCTGGTCGACCTCGTGGCGAGGGCGCGGGCGACCGACGAGCCCGTCACCCCCCGGACCGTGCCCGCGCAGCTGCCACCGGGCGTGCCGTCGTTCGTGGGGCGCGGTGGGCAGTTGGCGCGGATGCGCGAGGTGCTCGACGCGGCCGGGACCGCGCCGCGCCTGGTCCTGCTCCACGGCGCGGGCGGTGCCGGCAAGACCGGCCTCGCCGTGCACTTCGGCACCGGGGTCGCGAGCCGCTTCCCCGACGGCGTCCTGTTCCTCGACCTGCGCGGGTTCGGGCCGGAGCGGGAACCGATGACGGCCACCGACGCCCTCGGCGTGCTGCTGCGCGCCCTGGGCACGCCCCACGACCGGGTCCCGGCGCAGCACGACGGGAGGGTGGCGGCCTTCCGCGACCTCACCGCCGACAAGCGGCTGCTGCTCGTGCTCGACAACGCCGCCTCGACCCGCCAGGTGCGCCCGCTGGTACCCGGCGGGAACGGCTGCTTCACCGTCGTCACCAGCCGCCGCTACCTCGCCGGCTTGATCGCACGTGACGGTGCGGCGGCCGTGCACGTCGGTGAACTCACCGAGGACGAGTCGCTCGACCTGCTGGGCGCGGCGATCGGCACCGAGCGGGTCGAGGCCGAGTGCGACGCCGCCCGGGCCCTGGTGCGCGCCTGCGGCCTGCTGCCGCTGACCGTGCGCATCGCCGCCGAGCGCGTCGCCACGAGGACGGCCCGCTCCCTGACCGACGTGGTGGACGAACTGGCCGTCCTGGAGGAGCGCCTGGACCTGTTGGCGGTCGACGACGAGGCGGCGGCGACGCGCACCGTCCTGTCCTGGTCCTACCGGGCGCTGGACCCGGTGACCGCCCGCTGCTTCCGCCTGCTCGGCGGCTCGGTCGGGCCCGACTTCGCAGGGCCGGCCGCCGCCGCGCTGGTGGGCGCGCCGCCGCCCGAAGCGGAACGCGTGCTGCGCGTGCTGGTCGACTGCCACCTGCTGGAACGCCGGCCCGGTGGCCGCTACCAGTTCCACGACCTGGTGCGCCTCTACGCCGGCGAGCTCTTCGCCGCCGAGCCGGCCGAAGCCCGCGACGCGGCGCGGCACCGCTTGTTCGACTGGCACCTCCACGGCACCTCCGCGGTCGACGCCCTGGTCGCTCCGCACCGGTACCAGTTCGCCGTCGTGCCGCCGCCCTCGCCGGAGGTGACGACACCGTCGTTCGAGACCGCTGCCGAGGCGTACCGGTGGAGCGAGGAGGAACTCGACACCACCACGGCGGTGGTGAGTGCGGCCGCGGCGGCCGGTTTCGACCGCCACGCCTGGTTGACCGCGCACTTCTTCGCCCACTTCTGCTACCAGCGCGGTCACGGCCGGCAGTGGGAGGAGGTCCTGACGGTCGCGGTCGAAGCGTGTCAGCGACTGGGGGACGTGTTCGCCGAGATCGTCTGCCGGTACAACCTGAACGGCGCTTACCAGCACCAGGGGCGGTACCGGGAAGCTCTCGACGCCTGCAGGCTGATCATCGACAAAGGGCGTGAATCGCCCGAGTACAAGCCCGTGCTGCACTACGCGTCCACCTCTGCCGCCATGTCGCTGGTAGAGCTGAACCGTCCGGCCGAGGCGGTGGAGATGCTGAAGAGCGTGATCGACGACCCGGAGTTCGCGGCCGCCCCCCAACGCCTCGAAATCGCGTTGGTGATGCTCGGTGAGGCGTGCAGGGCCCTCGGTCGCTACACCGAGGCCATGGAGCACCAACGGCGGGTCCTGGCGGACCGCCTGGACCGGGGTGATGTGGACGGTCAGATGCGGAGCTTCCGCGCCCTCGGCAAACTGCACGCCGAAATCGGTGACCACGAGGAGGCGATCGCCTGTTACGAACGATCGCTCGGACTGGCGCGCGACACGGCCAACCGCCACGCCCGGGGAGAGGCCCTGCTCGGACTCGGGCGCGTCCACTCCGCCGCGCTCCGGCACGACCGGGCGCGCACCTGCCTGCTCGCCGCGCAGGAGTTGTTCGAGCAGGTGGGCAGCGCTCGGGCGGACGAGGCGCGCGTCGCGCTCGCGGAACTGCCCGACGAGCGCGCCGCGTGGTCAGATGATCCCGGCGCGCACGGCGTAGGCCACGGCGTGTGACCGGTTCCTGAGGTTGAGCTTGGTCGTCAGCGAGGTCACGGCGTTCTTCACGGTGCGCTCCGACACGGCGATCCTGTCGGCGATCTCGACCGTGCTCCAGCCGTCCGCCACCAGCCGCAGCACCTCCAGCTCCCGGGTGTTGAGCTGGGTGGGCGACCCGTGCTCGGCCAGCTCGCGCCGCATCCGCTCCACGTGCCGGAGCACCCCGCCCAGCAGCGCCGGCGGCAGCACGCCCCCGCCCCGGGCCGCGGCGATCACCCCGTGCGCCAAGCGGTCGCCGGTCGCCGCGGAGCGGGGCAGCACCGCCACCACTCGGTGCTCCAGGACGAACATCAGGTCCTGCTCCTCCAGGAGATCCGTGATCAGCACCACCGGAGGACCCGATTCCCCGGCCGTCTTCAGGAAGTCCACGGCCTTGCGGTCCATGCGGTCCACCGCCAGGACGACGGCCTGGGCGGTGCTCCGGTCCGGTGCGACCACCAGGTCGTCACGCCCGTCCAACGACCTGGTCAGCCCACCGCGGGTGAGGGCGTCGAAGGCGTGGACGGCCACCCGTACCCGTTCCACCCCGGGGTGTCGCGATCGCTGCTGCATGGCAGCAGCATCGATCGACGACCTCCACGAACTCTCCACGCCGAGCGGGGCGGCGTGGAGCGGGTGACGACGGGGTCGCCCGCCACCGGGCCCGAGGTTGTCACGGCGCTGGGCGCGTTGCCCGTCCGGGCGCCCGTGGTGCGCGAACGGGCAACACCGGGTGGGTGATCGTTGTCCTGCCGTCCCGGTCCTGCCGAGGATTCCGCTGCAGCGGGTGCCGGCGAGGGAGGACGTTATGGGCGGGAACGAGTACCTCGGCAAGGTGGCCCTGGTCACCGGTGGGGGCAACGGTCTGGGAGCGGCCATCGCGTGGCGGTTGGCCAACGGCGGCGCGAAGGTGGTCGTGGCCGACGTGGACGCGGTGCGCGGCAAGCAGGTCGCCGATGACATCGGCGGTGTGTTCGTCGAGTGCGACGTGCGCGCCCCTGGGGACAACGAGGCCGCGGTAGGCGCGGCGACGACCGAGTTCGGCGGGTTGGACATCGCGGTCCTCAACGCCGGTGTGGTGACCACGGGCGAGGGGTTCAGCGCCGAGAGCTACCGACGGGTCGTCGCCACCAACCTCGACGGCGTGGTCTACGGGATCGAGGCCGTGCTGCCCGCGCTGCGGGCACGCGGCGGTGGGAGCGTCCTGGTGATGGCGAGCCTGGCGGGCCTGGTGCCGGTGCCGTTCGAGCCCGTTTACGGCGCGACCAAGGCCGCCGTCACCCACTACGTGCGGTCCTACGCGCCGTTGGTCGCGTCCGACGGCATCCGGATCAACGCGTTGAACCCGGGGTTCGCCGACACCACGATCATCGACGGGTTCAAGGACGTCATCCGCGACCTCGACATGGAGGTCCTGGACGTGTCCGACGTCGTCACCGCGTTCGAGGCGGCACTGGCCTCGTCCGGCACGGGTGAGTGCTGGTACGTCCTGCCGGACCTGCCGGCCGAACCGATGGCCTTCGCCGAACCGCCCAACGGGGTGCCCGACGCGGCCTGATCGACCGGGCGCGGTCGGTGGGCCGTTCGAGCCGGCGCAGGCGGGGGAGGACCACGCCGTCCTGCCGGGGCGCGCCGGTCGCGCGGAGGAGGCGGCGGTCGCCCTGGACGTGGCCGTCGCCCTGGACATGGCGGTCGCGCCGCACCGGCGGGTGGGCGCGCTTCCGGGACGTCCGGCGCACGGCGGCCGAGGTGAGCGCCGGACGCCTCACCGCGTGCCCCGCGTCATGCCGAGTGCACTCGTCGGCGCGAGCGGAGCAGGTCCCAGCGGGCGCCCAACCCGCCGTACCCCGCGGCGACCCGTTCGTACACGTCTTCGGCGGTCCGCCGCTCCCCCTCGGCGGCGTAGGCGACCGCGGCGTCCTCGAGCGTCTCGACCGCTTCGACCACTCGACCGACCGACTCGTAGTGCCCGGCCACCGCCAGCAGCGCCGCCGGATCGTTCGCCACCAGCGCACGGCAGCGCGCCGCAGCCGCGACGGCCCGACCCGGTGCGACCTCTCGGGCGGCCTCCTCCTCGCACACGGCCAACGCCCGGCGAGCCACGGGCTGCCTGCCGGCGTCCAGCGCCAGCCGCACCAGCAGCGGCAGCCACTGGTGGCGCAGCAGCACCGGCGCCTCGTCCGGGCGCAGCAACGGGGAGAGCAGGCGCACCGCCTCGTCCAACGCCCCCCGCCGCTCGGCTGCCAGAGCGGTGGCCACCAGCAGGAAATCGCCGTTCTCCCGTTCGGAGCCGGTCAGGACGACAGGTGAAGCGGCCGCGTCCAGGTGCACCAGCGCGTTCGCCCGCTCGTCCCGGCGGACCGCGATGAGCGCCGACAACCCGTGCAGCAGCGTCCTGCCGGGTCCGCTCTCCCGGATGCCGTAGAACGTCAGGCCGGGCGAGCCGGGGTCCACCCCGCCCATCTCGACGAGTGCGTCCTCCCAGTTGCCCGTCCAGTAGTGCTGCACGGCCAGCGGGACCTGCATCCCGGGCGGCAGCCCGTGCCGGGCGATCAACCGCCGTGCGTCCACCAGCGCGGCTTCGGCGTCGTCCAGCCGATCGAGGTTCTGGAGCGTGAACGCCCGGTTGTCCGACAGGTCGCACCGGGCCTCGGCCACGGGGCGCTCGTCACCGAGCAGCGCCAGCGCGGCGTCCACGTGGCGCAGCGCCTCGCCGTGGGCGCGGCGGACCGAGGCGACGAACCACCTGTTCTGCAACGCGTAGGCCGCGGTGCGCACCTCACCGGCCGCGACCGCTTCGGTGTGCACGCGCCGCGCCACCACGTCGACCTCGTCCAGGTCCGCCAGGTCGCCGCGCCGCAACGTGGCGATCATCGCCTGGTGCCGGGTGCGCCAGGCGTCCGGCACGCCCGGCATCCGCACCGCGCTCTGCAGGGCGGCGATCGCACCACCGGTGTCACCGCACCGCCGACGGGCCCGCGCGAGCAGGTGCCGCGCCTCGGCGGCGTCCTCGGGGGCGACGACCCCGGCGAGCGCCTCGCCGGCGACCGCCTCGACATCGCGCTCCAACCGGAACAACGTCCGCAACAGCACCATGACCAAGGCGGTCCGGTCAGGGCCGTCCACCAGTCCGGTGTCCAGGACCGTGCGCAGCAACCCCGTCGCGGCCTGCGGCACGTGCTCGGCCAGTTCTTCCCGGTGCGCGACCACCCAGCGCGCCACCCAGGCGTCCACCGGGGAGAACTCCAGGTGCTCCGCGACCTGCCCGACGGGAGCCCCCGCTGCGGCCAGGGCCTCGGCGGCCTGCCGGTGCAGGGCCACGCGCAGTGCCTGCGGCACCCGGTTGTGCAGCACCCAGCGGACGAACGGGTGACGGAAGGCCAAGCCACCGCCCGCTTCCACCACCAGTCGGGCCGCCACCGCCTCGTCCAACGCCCTCAGCAGGTGCATCGGGGAACGCCCGCTGACCGCCGCCAGACCCGCGACGTCGAAGCGCATGCCGAGCAGCGCCGCCGACCTCAGCACCTCCCGAGTGCCCTCCGACAGGTCCGCCAGCACGTTCTGCACCTCGCCGCGCACCCGGTGGAGGGAGTCGCCCGGCACGGTCTCGTCCAGCTCGGCCGCCCCGTCGACCACCCTGATGCGGCCGTCGCGCGCCATCAGCTCCGCGATCTCCACCGCGTACGCGGGGTTCCCGGCGGCGATCGACGCCAGTGACCGCAGCCCGGGACCGTGCGTCGCCCCCACCACCGCGCCGACCAGGCGCTCGACGTCCGTCGACGCCAGCGGCGCGAGGGACAGCAGCAGACCGTCCCCGGTGACCACGTTGCGCCGCAGCCTGCTCAGCCGGTCACGGACGCCGGCCGGTCGGGTCGCGCAGACCAGCAGCAGCGGAAGGCCCTCGACGGCGCCCACCAACCGGTCCCAGAACAGGAGGGTGGCGTCGTCGGCCCAGTGCAGGTCGTCCACCACCAGGACCAGCGGCGCGGTGCCGCACAGCTCGGCCACGAACGTGAGCAACCGGTCCACCTGCGCGGCGCGGTTCCAGCCGCGCCGCACCGCCGGGTCGTGCAGCTGCGCGGCCAGCTCGGCCCACTGCCCACCGCCCGAAGAGGAAGCCGCGTCCAGCGCTTCCAGCACCACCTGGAGGGGGAAGCGACTGCTCATCTCGTCGCCTGCCGCCCACACCAGGTGGCACGGCCGGTCCGTGCCCGCCAGCGCCGCGTTCAGGAGGGCGGTCTTGCCGATACCCGCCTCGCCCTCGACCCAGACCGCCCGCCCGCGGCCCGCGAGCACGTCCTCCAGCGCGCCGGTCAACGCCGTCAGCTCGGCGGTCCGCCCGGACAGCTCGCCCGTCGGAACGGGAACCGGAGCCGGTGGCGTGACTCGCACCACGGTCACCCGGTGCTGCTCCTCCTGCTTCGTCGTTCCCTCCAGGACGAGCTGGTGCAGGTCGTTCAGCGTTCGGCTGGGTTCCAGCCCTTCCCGAGAGAGGACGGACCGCGCGGCGCGGAAGGCGTCCAGCGCCTCGGCGCGGCGCCCGCTGTGGTGCAGCGCGAGCATCAGCAGCTCGTGCACCGACTCCTCCAGCGGGTGCTGCCTGACCAGCTCCGACAGCTCGGCGACCAGACCGGCGTGCTCACCCAGCTCCAGCCGGGCACGGGCGCGCAACCGCACCGCGTCCAACCGCAGCGCACCGAGCCGGCGGCGGGCCTGCTCGATGAACGGGCTGCGCAGCCCGGCGCAGACGTCGCCGGACCACAGTCCCAAACCCTCGTCCAGCAGGGTCACCGCGCCTCGTCGGTCACCCGCCGCGTACCGCTCCTCCGCCTCCAGCCGGACCCGTTCGAACACCGCGCTGTCGAGCGCCGCGCTGTCCAGCCGCAGCGAGTAGCCGGCCGCTCCGGACACCAACAGGTCCCGTCCGGGGCCGAACACGCGCCGCAACCCCGACAGGTAGGTGTGCAGGTTGCCCGACGCGCTCGCCGGGGCTTCGCTGCCCCACACACCGGCGATCAGGGTGCGCTGCGGCACCAGCCGGTTGGGGTGCGCCGCCAGCACCGCCAGCACGGCCTGCTGCCGGTTCGACCCCAGCGGCAGTTCGCGCTCACCCAACCACGCGCGCAGCGGACCCAACACCTCGACCCGCAGCGTGGAGGTCCTGGTCTCCGTCACAGTTCCTCCGATCGGCACCGTCCTCGTGCGACAACCGCACGTACGAGGAGGACGTTCGGTTCAACGGACGATCCGATCCTCGCACCCGATCCGCCGGGGTGCCCGGGACGCCCGGGTCACCCGGGCGGCTCGCCTGTCCGGGCACCCGGCCTCGGATTTTGGGGCACCGCTGATCGTCGGGCACTGCACCTGTGACGGCGGGCTGTCAAGACTGAATCGTGCATCGAGCGCCAGTCGGCGCGTGGACCACATGACGTCTCAAGGGGAACACCGTGAATGCACCCATCTCCACCACTACGCCGGGCATGCTGCGCGCTGCCGGCTACTTCGAGAACACCCAGGCCGTCGCCCAGCAGGGTGTGCAGAGCGTCGACGACGTCCTCAACCTCATGCGCGCGAGCTGGAGCGGTGAGGCCTTCCTCGCCTACCGCGGCTCGATGACCGCCTGGTTCGACGACTGCAAGGTCATCATCACCTCGCTGGGCGAGATGATCAACCTGGTGCACAACCAGTCGGTCGTCACCACCCGCGGTGAGGACGGCAACACGCAGATCGCCGCCTCGATGCCCATGGGCGCCAGCCAGACCGCAGGCCTGGGCATCTGAGACCGGCCCCTTCGCCCTCCCGTTAGGAGCAGCAGCATGACGAACTACACCTTCGACCCCCGGCAGGCGGACCAGGCGCGCGACGTGATGGCCGACGTCACCATGCGCCTGCGCACCGAGCTGGAGAACATGCACCAGCAGGTCCTCTCCACGTTGCAGGAGTGGGACGGTCCGTCCAAGGACCAGTACTCCGTCGCGAAGGCCAAGTGGGACGCCGCCGCGAGGCGGATGCCGCACAGCCTGCACACGGCCGAGGTCGCGCTGGAGCAGATCACCCAGGGCTACCTCCGCGTCGAGCACACCGGCGTGAACGCCTTCGGCGGTTTCGACGTCAGGTGACCGCTCGACCGCGCCGGGTGGTCCCCCCGCTCGGCGCGGTCCACCGGTCGACAACAGTCAGCTGAAAGGCGCGAAACGTGGCAAGGATCGACTGGAGCAGGGTTCCGAAGGCCAACGGGTTCGGCTCCGACAAGGACCCGAAGAAGAACGAACACGGCCTCGACCCCACCATGACCGGGGTCGACGAATACCCCGCGAACTGGTTGAACCAGAAGGAAATCGCCGACCTGCGCGCAAAGATACCGCCGCCCAACCGCAGGGACAGCCAAGGCGGTGGGAACCTGGGGGTGAGCACGCAGGCCCTCAAGACGTTCGCGTCCCACCTGCGGACGGTGAAGGACATGTTGGCGGAGCCGTTGGCGCGGCTGAAGAAGGTGGACATCGCTCCCGGCGCCTTCTACGACGCCTACCAGATGCTCCTCAAGTTCCGGGGCAGCGGTCCCGGCAGCGCGGGCGGCCCCACCTCGTCAGGGCTCGTGCAGCCGCTGATCGAGTTCCTCCAGAAAGCTGTCGAGGCGCTCGAAGTGACTGCGCAGAGCGTGGAGAAGCTGGCCCGTGACTACCAGAACGCCGAAGAGTTGAACAGTCTGACCTCGACGAAGTTGGGTGAGCACATCCGTGAGGCGGTGAACTACATCAGTTCGACCACCGGCCTCCAGGAAAATGTCCTCCTCCCGTCGGGCAACCCGCTCAACCTCGTACCGGACAACAACGGGACGGATGTGAAGAACGAGAAGACCGACGTGAAGAAGTAGTGCGCGGAACGCAACAGGCGGGTTGACCGGTCGGTTCGGGCGAGTTGAGGGCATACGGCGATGGCTGACCAAAAGGGTGTTACCACCGACAGCAAGGGGCAGGTGTTCGCGTCCGGCAACGGCGAGGGCACCAGCAAGGCTGATTACGACACGATGAACTGGAAACAGATCCGTGCCGTGGTCACGGGCAATGCCGCGGTCGGCAAGAACGATCGCGGGAAGCAGGAGGTCGTCGAACGGGCCGCCTCCGTGTCCAGCCCGGAATCGTTGTGGGAGGCCGCCCGGGACCTGCGCTTCGTCCAGGAGGTCGTCACCCTGGTCGGCAACATCATCACCGACCAGGTCAACGACCTCACCAGTGACCTCTCCGGTCAGGAGCCGGCCTGGAAGGGGCCTGCGGCCGACGCCTTCCGCGCCATGATGAAGCCGTTCGTGGAAAGCTTCCACCGCGTCGCCGAGCAGATCGCGGGCGGCCCCACCGGCGCGTTCTCCGCCCCGACCCAGTTGTACAACGCGGGGGAATACCTCAACTGGGCGCGCAGGACCATCTGGCAGATCGACCAGCACTACGCGAGCGAGATCCGCAGGATCGGCAAGGCGTACAACGAGAGCTACGCAACCGGCGACGGCGAAGACAGCTGGTACAAGATCGAGTACCAGATGCCCAACGGCAACACCTGGGTGAACTGGAACAAGCAAGTCGTCGAGATGATGAACAACGACATGCGCCGGGTGCTCAAGACGCTGGCCGGGCACTACGAACAGGTCCAGTACAAGCTCGAGCCGCAGCCGGTCAGGGCTCCGAACAGGCCGCTGGACCTGCCGAAGCCGCAGAACCCGAAACCGGACGATCTCAAGAGGGACGCGCCGGACCTCCCGAAGATCGACGACATCGAAATCAAGATCCCGGACTTCACCCCACCCCCGTTGCCGGACTTCGACCCGCCCGGGAACGTCGACCTGGACGTGCCGGAGCTGTCGAACGTCGACCTGGACGGCCCCGACCAGCTGAACCCGAGCCCGGACGGTTCGAACCCGCCGCCCTTGGACCTGAGCGGCGTGGACCTGCCCGACCCGAACCTGGGTGGTCCCATCCCGTCCGGCCTCGACCTGGGCGGTCCCACCTCGTCCGGCCTCGACCTGGGCGGCCCCGACCTGTCGAACCCGGACCTGGACGAGCTGCGCCCGCAGGGGAGCGGGCTCGACCTCGACGGACCGCAGGGTTTCGGTGATCTGCCCGGCCTGGACACGCCCGGTTCCGGCGACCTCCTCCCCCCGGGGAACCAGACCAACATCCCCCTGCCCCAGTTCACCCCGTTCCCCGGCGGGGGCGGCGTTCCGCAGCCCACGCCGTTCCGGCCCGGTGGCCAGCAGGGAGGCGGCAGCCTCGACGTGCCGCCGCCGTCCGGTGTGGGCGACCTGACCCCGCCGGGCCTGGAGACGCCCGCCCCCGGGACGGTGCAGCCGCCGAACTGGGCCACCGACGGACCGCAGGGCCTGGGGAGTTCGCAGGACGACCGGGGCCTGGGCGGGATGCCGCCGATGATGCCGCCGGGGTCGTCCCCGAACTCGGGTGCCCCGGATCGTTCCGACGCGTCGGGGTTGATCGGCGGCGACGTCGAACCGTGGAAGGGTGCGGACCTGTCCGGGCTCGACGATCCGCAGGGGTCTGCGGACCTCCCCCCGCAGACACCGGAGAACTGGGCCGCCCCGGCGGGCAACGGGCTCACCGGCTCGGGCGGGATGCCGCCGATGATGCCGCCGATGATGCCGCCGGGGTCGTCCCCGAACTCGGGTGCCCCGGATCGTTCCGACGCGTCGGGGTTGATCGGCGGCGACGCCGAACCGTGGCGAGGGGCGGACCTGCCGGACGTGGGCGATCCGCTCGTCGCCGTGGAGGTGCCGAAGGTCGCACCGGAGGACTGGGCCGTGCCCGAGGACCAGCAGCAGGTTCTGCAGGGTGGTGCACCGCCGGTGATGCCGCCGGTGGTGCCGCCGTCGTCGTCCCCGAACTCGGGTGCCCCGGATCGTTCCGACGCGTCGGGACTGATCGGCGAAGACCGGAAGCCGTGGGAAGGCGATGACCTCCCCGGTACGGGGCTACCCGAGAACCCGGCGTTGGCGCGGTCGGCCTCCCCGGAGGAGTGGGCGGCTCCGGAGGCGCCCGCTGTCGTTCCGCCCGCTGTCGTTGCGCCCGCTGTCGTTGCGCCTGTCCTCCCGCCCGCCGCTCCTCAGGCCGGTGCGGTCCCGCCGACCTCGTCCGGCCGGACCGGTCCCGAGG
>NZ_JBPKJK010000030.1:0-72027 GCF_051756985.1 Saccharothrix sabaoui | reverse complement strand
GCCGGCACCCGCGCGGTGGTGTTGGACAGCTTGAGCCGCAGGTCCGCGCCCTCCCGGCCGGGCCGCACGACGAAGCGCAGCGTCTGCCCACCGGGGGTGCTCAGGTCGTCGGTGCGGTCCGGGACGGCCGCCCACGCGCCGAGCCAACCGGTGGCCACCGGGGCCGGGGCGATCGCCAGCACGTGCAGCCCGCACGTCGTGGACGACGACGGGCTCGTGCGGGGCAGCGTCACCGACAGCAGGGTCTTCGTCGGGTCGGTGGGCCCGAACACGGCGTGCACCGCGGGCCGCACGCCCGGGTCCGGCGCGGTGCCGGCGAGCCGGTGGGGCAGGAGCACGGCGGCGGACCCGTCCGCGTCGCCGTCCGCCCAGTCCGGCACGGCGGGCAGCCACGGGTTCGACGTGGTGCCGTCGGTGTAGGTGGCGGTCATCGTGACCGGCCCGGTCGCGCCGCACGTGCTGACCGCGAGCAGGCCGATGGCCGTGGCCCGCACCCGGTGCTCGGCGGGCAGGGCGATGGTCTGGCCGAGCGCCACCACGTTGTCGTCGCCGGTCACCGGGTGCGGTGCGGGCAGGGTGAAGGTGGCCCGGCCGTGGGTGACCCGCGCGCCGGGCGCGAGCCCCGCCGCCGCCAGCGCGGTCGCGGACAGCGAGTTGCCGGCGCCGTCGAGGTCGGCGGCCACCGCGCCGTCCACGCCGAGGCCGCGGTTGTTCGCGGCGTCGGCGAAGTCCCGCGCCGGGGCCGCGCCGGCGGGCGTCGCCGCCAGGACCGCGCCGGCCAGGACCACCCCGGCCAGAGCCGCCCTGGCGAAAGCGGTCCTGGCGAAGGCGGCCCTGCCGCGGACGGTGGCGAGGGCGGCTCCCGGCCGCCGGGACGGGTGCGCGTGCGGTGCGGAGCGCGGCAAGGTCGGTCCCCCCGGTCGTGCGACCGCCACGGCGGCGGGCGGCGGGAACCCTAATCCCGACCGCGCCGGGGGCACAGCCTTCCGCCCGCCGGGCGGGCGGGCTCCGTCGCCGGGGTCAGGGCCGCGCGCAGGCCAGGCGGTAGGCGGCGGCGCCGATCAGCTCCAGCGACACCTGGAGGCGTTCGGGGCTCACGTTCTGCGCGATCGTGTCCTCGGGCGTGTGGTAGAGCGGTTCCAGCTCGTGCGGGCCGCCCTCGCCGCGCCAGCTGAAGTTCGCCGCCGCGATCCCCTTCTCGTGGAACGGCACGTGGTCGCTGCTGCCGCGCGCCACCGGCCCGTGCACGCGGCTGCCGTAGCCGAGGCGGGCCGCCGCGGCGGCGACCTGCGCGGTGGTGGCGTTGTCGCCGCCGTCCACCGACAGCAGCCAGTAGGCGGTGGCGGGGCCGTGGCTGGTGGCGACCATGTCGTTCTGGAACACGCCCGCGATGCGCGCCGACTCGGCCTCGGGCAGTTGGCCCACGTAGTGCCGGGACCCGAGCAGGCCCTGCTCCTCCGAGCCCCACAGGGCGAACCGCAGCGCCCGCCGCGTCGGCAGGTGGCGCAGCACCCGGGCCAGTTCGAGCGCGAGCACGGTGCCGCTGCCGTCGTCGTTCGCGCCGGGCGAGCCGGGCACGGTGTCGTAGTGCGCGGTCACCATGACCACGCCGCGGTCGCGGCCGGGGAACGTCGCGGGCCGCTCGGCGATCACGTTGTACGAGGTCAGGCCGGTGTGATGGGTGGTGGCGACGGTGACCGCGACGGGGCCGGCGGCGCGCAGCCGCTCCACGTGCACCTGGGCGACGCCGAGCACCGGCACGGCGACGTTCTCGGTCAGCGCCGGCGAGAACGCGCCGGTCTTGCCCGCGGGCGGCACCGACACGCGGCCGACCAGCACGGCCGCCGCGCCCCGGCGCACCGCGTCGAGCACGGCGGTCGACCCGGTGGGCACGTTGACCAGCAGCACGACCGCGCCGGCCAGGTCCTCGGGCAGCGGCGCGGCCGGGTCCAGCTCGCGCACCGGGCCGGTCGCGGTGACGCCGAGCGCGCCGAAGCGGGACGCCGCCGCGTTCCACGTGTCGCCGTTGACGACGAGGGTGGACAGGTACTTGTCGGGCACCGCGAACGGCTGGAGCGTCACCTGGTAGCGCAGGTCGCGCAGCACGGCGGCGAGGTGGTCGCGGGCGCGGTGCTCGGACTCGGTGCCGCCGATGCGCAGCCCCATCCGGTCGCTGAGCACGCGCAGGTGCTCCATCGCCCGGCGCGCCCGCACGCGCCCCACGACGGGCAGGTCCCCGAGGCCCAGGTCGGGCAGGTCCGCGGCGCCGGGCCGCTGCGCGCGGGCCGCCGGGTTCAGGCCCAGCACCGCCGCGCCCGCCGCCGCGGCGGCACCGGTGATGAGTGATCTTCTGCGCACGTGCGCCCCCCTGGTTCGTGGATCACCCGAACGTAGGCAGACGTCGTGTGCCGGGCAAGGTGCCGTTGGCGGACACGGCATCCGCCAACGGCACCACGCCGACCAGGGGTGGTGGTGCTACGGGTTGACCGCCCGGTGCAGCTCGCGCAGCGCCCGCACGGCCGCCACGGCGTGCTCGCGGTCCACCGCCTGCACCGCCATGACCGACACGTACTCGTCGTCGGGCAGCTCCAGCCGGGCCCACGACGCGCCGTCCGGGAAGGACACGTGCAGCACGTCGGACCACGCGTAGCGGTGCGCGGTGACCACGTTGCGGACCTCGACGCCGTCGGCGTCCGCCCGCACCCGCGGCCGGGTGAGCAGCAGCGCGCCGCAGGCCAGCAGCACGCCCAGGCAGATCATCGCCACCTGGTCGGAGGTCCGGAAGATCACGCCGGTGGGCGTGTCCCCGAGCAGCAGGCCGACCGCGGTGAACGCGGCCACCAGGAACACCGCGCACGTCCCCGCGACGACCCGGATCTTCTTCGGGCGGAACTCGACGGCCACGGCGGTGCTCACGACCCCGCCCGCAGCCCGCGCAGCACGAGCGCCGCGTCCAGCGCCGCCGCGCACGCCTCGAAGCCCTTGTCCTCCACCGAGTCCGGGAACCCGGCGCGGGCCAGGGCCTGCTCCTCGTCGTTCGTGGTGAGCACGCCGTTGCCGACGGGCGTCGACTCGTCCAGCGCGACCCGCGTCAGGCCCGCCGTCACCGCGTCGCACACGTACTCGAAGTGCGGGGTGCCACCGCGGACGACCACGCCCAGCGCCACGACGGCGTCGTGCGTGCGGGCCAGCTGCTGGACCACCACCGGCAGCTCCACGGCGCCCGCGACGCGCGCCACGGTCGGCTGGGCCACGCCCGCCTTCGCCGCGGCCTCCAGTGCGCGGGCCACCAGGTTGTCGGTGATCTTCGCGTGCCAGCGCGTGGCCACGACGGCCAGCGTCAGGCCCGTCGCGTCCGGGACGTCGGCCTCGGGCCGACCTTCGCCGCTCATTCCGCTCCTTCCGTGGTGGACACGACCGCGCCGCCCTGGCTCAGCGCCTCGTACTGCTCCAGCTGGTGCAGCTCGTGGCCCATCCGGTCGCGCTTGGTGCGCAGGTAGCGCAGGTTCTCCGGGTTCGGCGAGATCGGCAGCGGCACCCGGTCGAGCACGGTCAGGCCGTAGCCCTCCAGGCCGACGCGCTTGGCCGGGTTGTTCGTCAGCAGCCGCATCGACTTCACGCCCAGCTGGCACAGGATCTGCGCGCCGGTGCCGTAGTCGCGGGCGTCGGCGGGCAGGCCCTGCGCGAGGTTGGCGTCCACGGTGTCCGCGCCGCCGTCCTGCAACTGGTACGCCTGGAGCTTGTGGATCAGGCCGATGCCGCGGCCCTCGTGCCCGCGCATGTAGAGCACGACGCCGCGCCCCTGCGCCGAGACCGCCTCCAGCGCCGCGTCCAGCTGCGGGCCGCAGTCGCAGCGCAGCGAGCCGAAGATGTCGCCGGTCAGGCACTCGGAGTGCACCCTGACCAGCACGTCCTCGCCGTCGCCGATGTCGCCGCAGACGAACGCGACGTGCTCGATGCCGTCGAGCTTGCTGTCGAAGCCGACCGCGGTGAACGTGCCGTGCGCGGTCGGGATGCGGGCCTCGGCGACCCGCTCCACCTGGGTCTCGGTGCGCCGCCGGTATGCGATGAGGTCCGCGATCGTGATCAGCACCAGGTCGTGCTTCTGCGCGAACAGCTCCAGGTCCGGGCGGCGGGCCATCGTGCCGTCGGCGTTGGCGATCTCGCAGATCGCGCCGGCGGGCGCCAGGCCGGCCAGGCGGGCCAGGTCGACCGCGGCCTCGGTGTGCCCGGCGCGGCGCAGCACGCCGCCCTCCTTCGCGCGCAGCGGGAACACGTGCCCCGGCCGCACGACGTCGTGCGCGGTCGCCGCCGGGTCTGCCAGCAACCGGATCGTGCGGGCGCGGTCGGCGGCGGAGATGCCGGTGGTCACGCCCTCGCGCGCGTCCACGGACACGGTGAACGCGGTGCCCATGCGCTCGGTGTTCTGCGACACCATGAGCCCGATGCCGAGCCGGTCCAGCGCGTCCGGCTCCATCGGCGTGCACAGCAGGCCGCGGCACTCGGTCATGGTGAACGCGACCAGCTCCGGCGTCGCCTTCTCGGCGGCGAAGACCAGGTCGCCCTCGTTCTCGCGGTCCTCGTCGTCGACCACGACGACCGCCCTGCCGGCGGCGATGTCCGCGATCGCCCGCTCGATGTCGGCGAAGTCCTTCACCGGGCCTCCTCGGCGCGCAGGTGGGGCAGGGCGAGCCGCTCGACGTACTTGGCGACCACGTCCACCTCCAGGTTGACGTGGTCGCCCGGCGAGCGCCGGCCGAGGGTGGTCAGCTCCAGCGTGGTGGGGATCAGGCTGACCGAGAACTCCGTCTCCGAGACGGACACGACGGTCAGCGACACGCCGTCCACGGTGATCGAGCCCTTCTCCACCACGTAGCGGGCGAGCCCCGGCGGCAGTCCGATGTGGACCAGCTCCCAGTGCTCGGCCTTCTCCCTCGCCAGCACGGTGCCCGTGCCGTCCACGTGGCCCTGCACGATGTGGCCGCCCAGCCGCTGCCCGAGGGCCGCGGCGCGCTCCAGGTTGACCTTGTCGCCCTCGGCGACCTTGGCCAGGCTGCTGCGGGTGAGCGTCTCGCGCATCACGTCGGCGGTGAACGCGCCGCCCTCGACATCGACCACGGTGAGGCACACGCCGTTCACCGCGATCGAGTCGCCGTGCTTCGCGTCACTGGTCACCAGCGGACCCGCGATGGTGACGCGGGCCGCGTCCGGCAGGTCGGCGACGGCGACGACCTCACCCAACTCCTCGACGATCCCGGTGAACACCGTTCCTCCTCTAGCGCGCGACGCCGGACGCCACTGCGGAGACCCGCACGTCCGGTCCGCACATACTGACCTGCTCCACGACCAAACCCAGGGCGTCGGTGACGGTCGACACCCCGGCGTCCCGCAGTGCGGGCGGCCCGTCCCCGAGGAACTTGGGCGCGAGGTAGGCGAGCACGCGGTCCACGCGCCCCGCCCCCGCGAACGCGCCCGCCAGCGTGGGACCGCCCTCCAGCAGCACGTCGACCACGCCGCGGGCCGCCAGTTCGGCGAGCACCACGTCGGGGTCGTGCGTGCGCAGGTGCACGGTCTCCGCCTCGTCGTCCAGGACCCGGGCCCCCGGCGGCAGGTCGCTGGTCCCGACGACGACCCGCAGCGGTTGGCGTCCCCCATACTGCCCGCCACCCGGTCCGCGCGCGGTCAACCTCGGGTCATCGGCGCGCACGGTGCCGGTGCCGACCACGATCGCGTCGACCCTCGTGCGCAGCTCGTGCACCTCGGCGCGGGACTCCGGGGAGCTGATCCAGCGGCTGGTGCCGTCGGCGGCCGCGACCCGGCCGTCCAGGGTGGCGGCGTACTTCCAGGTCACGTGCGGGCGGCCGGTGCGGGCGAAGTGCAGCCAGGCGCGCAGCGGACCGCGCGCCACCTCCTCCGCCAGCAGGCCCCCGACGACCTCGACGCCGGCGGCGCGCAGCACGTCCGCGCCACCGGCGGCCCGCGGGTTGGGGTCGGCCACGGCGTGCACGACCCGGGCCACCCCGGCGTCGAGCAGGGCCGTCGTGCACGGCGGGGTGCGGCCCTGGTGGGCGCACGGCTCCAGCGTCACGACGGCCGTGCCGCCGCGGGCCCGCCCGCCTGCCCGCGCGAGGGCGACGACCTCGGCGTGCGCCTGGCCGGGCGGTCGCGTGGCGCCCTCGCCGACGACCCGGCCCGCGGCGTCGAGCAGCACGCAGCCGACGGGCGGGTTGGGGCTGGTCGTGCCGCGGACCCGCTCGCTCGCCGCGACCGCCCGCGCCATCGCCTCGCCGAGGTCCACCGGGCGGACGTCCGCCGGGTTGCGGTCCATCGGGTGGCGGTCCACCGGGCGGTCGCTCACCGGGCGCGGGCCGCCTGCGCGCGCAGCTTCTCCAGGGCCGCGCCGGGGTCCGCGCCGTCGTACACGGCCGACCCGGCCACGAAGCAGTCCACACCCGCCTCGGCGGCTTGCTCGATCGTGTCGGCGTTGATGCCGCCGTCGATCTCCACCACCAGCGTCAGGTGGCCGGTGTCGACCAGGCGGCGCGCCGTGCGGACCTTGTCCAGCACCTCGGGCATGAAGCTCTGCCCGCCGAAGCCGGGCTCGACGGACATCACCAGCAGCGTGTCGTAGTGCTTGAGCACGTCCAGGTGGGGCTCCAGCGGCGTGCCCGGCTTGAGCGACAGCCCGGCCTTCGCGCCCGCCGAGCGCAGGTCCTTCGCCAGCCGCACCGGGTCGGCCGCGGCCTCCACGTGCACGGTCACGTTGTACGCGCCCGCCTCGGCGTAGCCGACGGCCCAGCGGTCCGGGTCCTCGATCATGAGGTGGCAGTCGAGCGGCAGGTCGGTGGCCCCGCGCAGCGACTTCACCACGGGCAGGCCGATGGTCAGGTTCGGCACGAAGTGCGCGTCCATGACGTCCACGTGCAGCCAGTCCGCGCCCGCCACGGCGGCCGCCTCGTCGGCGAGTCGGGCGAAGTCGGCGGACAGGATGCTCGGGGCGATCATCGGCTGGTGGACCACGGCTGGTGAGTCTAGGCTTCCGCGCCCGCCCCGCCGCGCGGGAGGCGGGCCCATCCCACTACTCGATCGTGTGAACGCCCCCTCCCACCAGGTGTTCTCCGACTACTCACGCGGGTAGTTCCCCAACGGGTGTGGTGGCGATTACGTTCGAGCGGGGAGCTGGGGCTGGGGAGCCTGGGACTGGGGAGCACTGGGGATGAACGCCGAATCGCGCCGCCGGGTCGCGCTGGTGACGGGCGCGTCCTCGCCGCTGGGCGGTGAGGTCGTCGAGGCGCTGGCCCGGCAGGGCGAGCTGGTGACGGCCGTGGACAGCGACGGGGCGCGGCTCGCGGACCTCGTCGAACGGCTGAGCGCCGAGGGCCTGCGGGTCGCCGGGCGACAACTGGACGTCGCGTCGAGCGCGGCCGTCGACGCGCTGGTCGACCAGGTGGAGCGCGAGTTCGGCGCGATCGACGCGCTGGTGGCGGTGGCGGGCGCGCTGCGGCCCGGACCGGTGCTGTCGATCACCGACGAGGACTGGGCGCGCAGCTTCGCGGTCAACGTGGACGGGGTGTTCAACGCCTCCCGCGCGGTGGCCGCGCGCATGGTCGTGCGCGGTCGCGGCACGATCGTGACGGTGCCCGCGCACGTCGTCGCCGTGCCGCGCTCGGGGATCGCCGCCTACGCGGCGTCGCGGGCGGCGGCCATCGCCTACACCGAGTGCCTGGCCGTGGAGGTCGCGGCGCACGGCGTGCACTGCGCGGTGGTGGCGCCCTCCGACGTGCGCCGGGTGGCCGACGAGGTGCGGTTCCTGCTGGGCGGCCCGGTGTCGGACGCGCTCGGCGCCTGATCGGGCCGGCGCGGGTGGTGCCGGTCAGACCACGGAGATCTCCTGCTCGTGCGCGAGCCGGGCCAGCTCGACCCGCGAGCTGATGCCGAGCTTCTTGAAGATCCCCCGCAGGTGGTAGTTCACCGTGTGCGGGGACAGGTAGAGCTGCCGGGCGACCTGCCGGTTGGTCAGGCCCGCGCCGACGAGCCGGGCGATGTCGCGCTCCGGCTCGGACAGCCGCCGCCACTCGGCGACCCCGTCGCCGCCCTCCTCCGCGCGGCCCCCGCCGCGCCGCAACCGCTGCACCTCGCCGTCCGCGCCCATCCGCTCGAAGACCCCCAGGGCGACCGCGGTGTGGGCGGCGGCCCGGTCCGCGCGACCGCCCTCGTCCAGCAGCGCGGCCAGGTCCTCGTTGGCGTTGGCCCGCGCCCACGGGTGGCGGTGCCGGTCGGCGACCTCCAGCAGCTCGTCGACGTCCCGGTCGAACAGGGCGCGGGCGTGCCCGGCGGCCACCGACACCGCGGCGAACCCCGGGTTGTTCGCGGCCAGCTCCTCCGCCACCGACACCACGTCGCCCGCCAGGCCGCTGTCGCCCACGGTCAGCGCGAGCCGCACCAGCCACGCCGCCGCGCCCGGCTCCTCGATGAGCATCCGCCGCGCCGCGTCCCGGTCGGACACCCGCCGCCTGGCCAGTACGGCGGCCCGTCCCGGCCCGCCCTGCGCGTGCGAGACCAGCAGCTCCACCCAGTCGTACTGGCCGGAGTGCAGCACCGCCTCGCCCGCCGCGAGGTCGCCCCGGTAGCGGCGCACGTGCTCGGCCGCCACCGCGACCTCGCCGCGGTGCACCGCGACCGTCGCGAGCACGGTCGAGGCGAGCGGCACCAGCAGCCGCAGCCCCCGGTCGCGCGCCGCCGCCAGACCCGCCCGCGCGGCGGCCCGCGCCTGCGCGAGCCTGCCCGCCTGGGTCAGCACCCTGGCCCGCGCGATGGTGCGGGCCGCGGGCGCGCCGCTGGTCACCGCCTCGTCGTCGGGGCGGCCGTCCGGGAGGGCGTCCGGCGGGCCGTCGGGGTCGTCGCCCTCCGCGGCGTCGTGGGTGTCGTCGCCGTCCTCCGCCGGGGCGTCGTCGGCCGGCCGGTCGCCGCGCGCCGGGTCGCCGCGCACCAGCCGCTCCGCGTCGTCGAAGTCGCCGAGCGCGGCCAGCTTCAGCGCGAACGACACCGCCGACTGCGACTGCCACCACGCGGTGGGCCGGTCCACCTCCCAGCGGGTCGACTCGCGGCCCCAGTAGACGCCCTCGGCGAGGTTCCCGGCGCTCCACTCCAGGCACGAGTGGACGGTCGCGGCCATCACCACGTCCGCGTCGCTGGGTTCCCGGTCGCGGGCGGTCAGCACGGACAGCGCGTGGGCGCCGGACCGGCTGCCGGTGGCGAAGTACAGCGACAGCAGCCTGCCCGCCGCGGCGAGCTTGCGCAGCGGTTCCGGGACGCCGGCGGTGGCCAGCACGTGCTCCATCTCGGTCGCCGCGTCGGCCGGGCGGCCGTCGGCGAGCAGGATGCCCGCCAGCACCGCGTGCAACTCGGCCGACGCGCCCGCGCGCACCGGCCCGGCGAGGCTGTCGCGGGCCAGCGCGATGGCGGAGCCGAGCTTGCCGCCCGCGGCGAGCGCGCGGACGCCGCGCACGGCAGCCGCGCCCCGGTCGGCTCCCTCGACCAGCCGCTCCCCGGTGGACCGCTCCCCGGTGGACCGCTCCCCGGCGGACCGTTCCCCTGCCGCCCCGTCCCAGGTCGATCGCTGCCCGGTCACCCCGCTCCAGGCCGGTCGCTGCCCGGCCGACCAGTCCCCGGCCGACCAGTTCCCGACCGGTTGGCCCCCGGGCATTTGGCCTCCGGCAGGTTGATCCCCGGCTGCCCGGTCCCCGACCGCCCGACCCACGGCCGCCCGGTCCCCGGCTGCTTGGCCCTCGGTCACCCGGTCCCCGGCTGCTTGGCCCTCGGCCGGTTGATGCCCGGCCGATTGATGCCCGGCCGATTGATGCCCGGCCGATTGGTCCCCGGTTGGCTGGTCCCCAGTCGACCGCCCACCGGCCGGTCGGCCCCCGGCGTGCCGGTCCCGGTCGGGGGTCCGCGCCTCGGCGCACGACGCGTCCCGCAGCGCCGTCCGCAGCACCGACGCGTCGTGCCGCAGGGCGTGCAGCACCGACGCGGGCATCGACTCCACCACCGCGCGCCACACCAGCTCGGAGGTGAACTCCAGCCGTTCGTCGACGCACGCCACCAGGCCCGACGCGAGCACCTCGTCCACGGCGAGCAGCAGCGCGCCCGTGGTCTCGCCCATCATCGTGGCCACATCCGTGAGCGGGAACGACCTGCCGACCACGGCGGCGACCCGCAGCAGCTGGGTGGCCTTGGCCGACAACGCGTCGACCTGGCCGCGCACCAGGGCCCCGACCCGCTGCGGCAGCCAGCCGCCGTGCAGCCGGGCCACGCCGTCGCGGACCTCCAGCTGCCCCTCCTCGCGCAGCCCG
Source organism: Saccharothrix sabaoui (assembly GCF_051756985.1). Classification (NCBI taxonomy): domain Bacteria; kingdom Bacillati; phylum Actinomycetota; class Actinomycetes; order Pseudonocardiales; family Pseudonocardiaceae; genus Saccharothrix; species Saccharothrix sabaoui. The sequence goes on along the minus strand of NZ_JBPKJK010000030.1, from coordinate 61,675 downwards.
GTGACCAGCTCGGTGACCAGGCGCGGGTTGCCGCCCGCGCTCGCGGCGAACGCGGCCAGCTCGGCGGTGGGCACGGCGTCGAGCAGGTCCCGCACCAGCGCCGCCACCACGTCGTCGGCGACCGGGCCGAGCGGCAGCACCTCGCCGGCGGCGGCCAGCGCCCGCTGCGCCTCGGCGCCCGCGAACGCGCCGGACAGCGCGAGCAGCACGGTCACCCGGCGCTCCCGCACACGGGGTAACAGGGCCAGGACGGCGGCCGGGTCGCGGTGCGCCTGGTCGACGGCGATCAGCGGGCGCGCGCCCCGGTCGACCTCGACGCGCTCCAGGGCGCGGGCCACGTCGGCCGAACCCGCCAGGTGCTCGCCGGGGACCAGGACGACGGAGAAGCCGCGGTCGCGGGCGGCGCGGACCGCCTCGTGCAGCAGGAGCGTCTTGCCGGAGCACGGCGGACCGTCGACGGCCAGCAGGCCACCGGGTGCGGACAGGAAGCGGAGAACCGAAGCCCACTCACGATCCCGGCCGTACAATTTCGACACGATCAAGCCTGCTACGCACCTCGACCGACTGTCAATTCACCCGGTGCGGGCGTCAGCGGTGCTTCGGCGGTGCGAAGCCCCCGATCCGGTCGAGCTCGGCGAGCACCGCCGCCGGGTCGGCGACGAGCACCACCCCCGCGGACCGCAGCGCGGTCAGGTGACCCCGGTGCGCCGGGTGGCCCGCCTGGTCCGGCGACAGCTGCGGCAGCGCCACCACCGGCGTGCCCCGGCCCAGTCCCTCGCACAGCACGGTCAGCGCCTGGTTGTCGCCGATGCCCAGGGCGAGCTTGGCCAGCGAGTTCGCCGTGGCCGGGGCGAACGCGAACGCGTCGGGCACCGGGTGCGGCTTGGGCTCCGTCGGCAGGCGCGACGTCCAGCGCACCGGCAGGTCGGTCGTGGCCCGGAGGTCGGCCAGGCGGGGTTCGAGCCACCGGGCGACGGTCGGCGTCAAGGTGATCGCCAACCGCCACCCGCGTTCGGCCAGCGGCCGGGCGAGCCCGTCCACCAGCCACGTCTCCACCCCGCCCGCCGCCGACACGACCAGCCCGAGGACCGGCGCGCCGCCCACCGGGTTGCCGCGTGCCGGGTCGCCTGCCACCGGGTCGCCCGCCACCGGGTCCACCGTCACGCGGGGCGGCGCAGCACGGCGCAGAACATGGCGTCCGTGCCGTGCAGGTGCGGCCACAGCTGCACCTGCGGCCCGTCGCCGAGGTCGGGCACGTCCGGGAAGAACTCCCGCGTGTCCAGCCGTTCCGCGCCGGTCCGCCGGGCCACGTCCGCGACCACCCCGACCGTCTCCGACAGGTGCGGCGAGCACACCACGTAGGCCACGACCCCGCCGGGGCGCACCAGCTCCAGCGCCGCCGCGAGCAGCTCGCGCTGGAGGCGGGCCAGCGGCGCGACGTCGGACGGCTGCCGCCGCCACCGCGCCTCCGGCCGCCGGCGCAGCGCGCCCAGGCCCGTGCACGGCGCGTCCACCAGCACCCGGTCGAACGACCCCGCCGGCAGGCCCGACTCGCGACCGTCCCCGACGTGCACGGTGATCGGCAGGTCGCCCGCGGCCTTGCGGATCAGGTCCGCGCGGTGCGGCGCCTTCTCCACCGCCTCCAGCGACGCGCCCGTCAGCACCGCCAGCGAGGCCAGCACCACGGCCTTGCCGCCCGGCCCCGCGCACAGGTCCAGCCACCGCTCGTCGGGTCCCTCCAGCGGGACCCTCGTCAGCGCCAGCGCGCACAGCTGGCTGCCCTCGTCCTGCACGGTCGCGAGCCGCTCGCGCACCGCGTCGAGGTCGCCCGGGTCGCCCGACCCCGGCTCCAGGTGCACCCCGTACGGCGAGTACGGGGCCACGTCGCCGCCGGTCATCGCGGCCAGCTCGTCCGCGCTGCACTGGCCCGGCCGCGCCGCCAGGTGCACGGCGGGCCTGGTGTCGTCGGCGACCAGGGCGTCCCGCAGCGGCTCGCCGCGGCTGCCCAGCGCCTCGGCGAACGCCTGCGCGATCCACCTCGGGTGGGCGTTGGCCATCGCCTGGTAGCCGATCGGGTCGGTCTCCTCGTCGGGCGCGACCTCGTCGACCCAGCCCTGCTCGTCCTGGGCGGTGACGCGCCGCAGCACGGCGTTGGCGAACCCGGCCGCGCCGGACCCCATCGCCGCGCGCACCAGGTCGACGGTCGAGGCGACCGCCGCGTGCGCCGGGATGCGGGTGCGCAGCAGCTGGTAGGCACCGAGCCGCAGCGCGTCCAGCACCGCGCCGTCCACTTCGGACAGCGGACGGTCGGAGCAGCTGGTCAGCACCGCGTCCAGCAGGCCCTGGGCGCGCAGCGAGCCGTAGGTCAGCTCGGTGGCCAGCGCCGCGTCCCGCCCGGTGATCCGGCGGTCGCGCAGCAGGCCGGGCAGCACGAGGTTGGCGTAGGAGTCGCGCTGGCGCACCGCGCGCAGCGTGTCGAGCGCGGCCTGGCGGGCCGGGTCCTCCACCGGGGGGCGCTCCGGCCCGGTGCGCCGACGCGGCGGGTGGGGCCGGTTGGGCCGCGAGGGCCGTGATGAACGCTGGGTCATGAGATCCGCTCCCCCGCCTCGACGCGGACGCCGCGCGCCCAGTCGGTGGCCGCCATCCGCTTCTTGCCCTGTGCCTGCACCTCGCCCAACGCCACCGGTTCGGTGGCCGTGCCGACCAGCACGCGCTTGCGCTCCACCCGGATCTCGCCGGGCGCGAGCGGGTCGTCCGCCGCGACCGGGGTCACCGGTCCGAGCTTGAGCCGTTCGCCGCGGAACCCCGCCCACGCGCCGGGGTCCGGGGTGACCGCGCGGGCCACCCGGTCCAACGCCGCGGCGGGCGTGGAGAAGTCCAGCCTGGCGTCGTCCACGGTCACCTTCGGGGCGTAGCTCACGCCCTCCTCGGGCTGGTCGACGGCACGCAGCGTACCGTCCCCGATGCCGTCCACAGTGGACAGCAAGAGCTTGGCCCCCGACTCGGCGAGCCTGCCGAGCAGGTCACCGGCCGTGTCGCGCTCGCGCACCCGCTCGGTGAGCACGCCGAACACGGGGCCCGCGTCCAGCGCCTTCACGATCCGGAACGTCGTCGCGCCGGTGATGTCGTCCCCGTGCCGCACAGCCGCCTGCACGGGCGCCGCGCCGCGCCACGCGGGCAGCACCGAGAAGTGCAGGTTCACCCACCCGTGGGTGGGGATGGACAGCGCGGACTCGGGCAGCAGCGCCCCGTAGGCGACCACCGGGCACAGGTCGGGCGCCAGCTCGCGCAGCCGCGCCAGGAACGCCGGGTCACCGGCCTTGGGCGGCGTCAGCACCTCGATGCCGTGCTCGTCGGCCAGGGCCGCGACGGGCGACCGCTCGACCCGGCGCCCCCGACCGGCCGGGGCGTCGGGGCGGGTCACCACGGCCACCACCTCGTGCCGGTCGGAACCGAGGAGGGCGCGCAGCGACGGCAGCGCCGGTTCGGGCGTGCCCGCGAAGACCAGGCGCATGTCAGGCCCCTCCGGACGACAGGTGGCTCCGGCGGTACCGCGGACTGGCTTGGACGAACACGCACTCTCCTAGCGTCGGGGCAGACGACAAGTCTAGGAGAGCGTCCCCGGGCTAGCTCGCCCCGCCGAACAAGGGGTGCGGCGACTGCTTCAGCACCGGCACGCCGCCGTCGAACCACGACTGCTGCCGGATGGCCCGCATGGCCTCCTTGCGGGTCGCGTCGTCCAGGCGGTCCAGGAACAGCACGCCGTCGAGGTGGTCGGTCTCGTGCTGGACGCACCGCGCCAGCAGGTCCGTGCCCTCGACCTCGACCGGCTCGCCGTGCATGTTCCAGCCGCGGGCCACGACCTGCCGGTGGCGGCGGCAGTCCCACGACATGCCGGGGATGGACAGGCAGCCCTCCGGGCCGTCCTGGAACTCGTCGCCGACCACGTCGAACGTCGGGTTGACCAGGTGACCGGCGAACCCGTCGCAGTGGTAGGTGAACACGCGCAGCCCCACGCCCAACTGCGGCGCGGCGAGCCCGGCGCCGCCGGCGTCGCTCATCGTGTCCCACAGGTCCTTGACCAGCTTGCGCAGCTCGGCGTCGAAGTCGGTGACCTCGACGGCGGGCGTGCGCAGCACCGGGTCGCCGAACAGCCGGATCGGTTGGACGGTCACGCGCTCTCCTCGCACTGGGCCTCGGTGGCCCAGTCTACGAAAGCGGCGTCAGTGTTCCAGGTCACGGCCGAGGAAGGTCACACCGAGCAGGGCGACCGCGAAGTGGCCGGCGAAGCGGGCCACCGCCACGGCCCCGGCGGTCACGGCCCCGGTGGCTCCGGCGGTCACGGCCCCGGTGGTCACGGTCCCGGTGGTCACGGCCCTGGCGGCGAAGGCCCCCGGTCGGGCCGTCCCGGCGGTGCTCGCGGCCGCACGGCGCGCCCCCACCGGGATCACCGGGGTCCTCTGCGCGGTCGTCATCGGGGCGGTCGTCATCGGGATGGTGGTCATCGCCGGCTCCTCGTCTCGTTCGTGCTCCCAGGGTCTCCCCTCCGGGTGTGCGCGTGCGTCCGCTCGGAGTACCGACCCGACCTCATCCCCCGGGATGAGGTTCGTGCGCACCCCCCTCGGCGGTTCCGGCCGGCCGCGCGGGACGTGGCGAGAGCCGTCGTGTTCGACCCGGTCGGCCGACCCCGTTCCCGGTGCGCCTCCGACGGGCGCACCGGGAACCGCCGGGTCAGCCGCGCGAGGGCCGGACCGCGCGGGCCGCCCCGCCGCCCCGCCTGGTCGGTTCGGCGGCGGCGCGCCAGCGGCCGTCGGGGAGGCGCTCCACGGCCGTGACCGAGCCGATCTCGCCCGTCGAGGTGAAGCGGTGGCCCAGGTCGCGCAGCGCCTGCGCCTCGGGACCGGCCAGGAAGGCGGCTTCCGCCTGGGTGCTCGCGGCGTTGCGCTGCGAGGCGCGCGGCGCGGCGATGGCCTGCACCAACGTCTGCCCGCGGTCCAGGCGCTGGGTCAGGACCTGGAGGACGGTGGTGATGATGCTCGCGCCGCCCGGCGACCCGAGCGCCAGGACCGGCTTGCCGTGGTCGAGGACGATCGTCGGCGACATCGACGAGCGCGGCCGCTTGCCGGGGCCGGGCAGGTTCGGGTCGGGCACACCGGGCGTGACCGGGGTGAAGGAGAAGTCGGTCAGCTCGTTGTTCAGCAGGAACCCGCGACCGGGCACCACGATGCCGCTGCCGCCCTCCTGCTCGATGGTCAGCGTGAACGCGACGACGTTGCCCCACCGGTCGGCGACCGTCAGGTGCGTGGTGTCCGTGCCCTCGTAGGGGGTCGCGGCCGGCTCGCCGCTGGTCGCGCACGGCGCCGGGTTGCGCGGGTCACCGGGGGCGACGGGGCTGGTCAGCGCCTTGGCCGGGTCGATCAGGCACGCCCGGCTGTCGGCGAACCGCTGCGAGAGCAGCTCCCGGGTCGGCACGTCGGCGAAGGCCGGGTCGCCCACCCAGCGGTTGCGGTCGGCGAAGGACAGGCGGCTGGCCTCCAGGAAGCGGTGCAGGTACTGCGCGGGCGACTCGGCCCGCAGGTCGGTGGTCTCCAGGATGTTGAGGGCCTCGCCGACCGTCGTGCCGCCGGAGGACGGCGGCGCCATGCCGAACACGTCCAGGCCGCGGTAGCGCACCTGGCTGGGCTCGCGCCGCGGGGTGTCGTAGCGGCTCAGGTCGGCGGCGGTGAGGTCGCCGGGCCGCACCACGCGGGTCGCGCCGGGCACGACCGGGGGCTGCCGCACGGCCGCGACCAGGTCACGTCCGACCGCGCCCCGGTACAGCGCGTCGACACCGTCCTCCCGCAGCTCGCGGTAGGTGTCGGCGAGGTCCGGGTTGCGGAAGGTGGTGCCGACCGCGGGTGGCGCGCCGCCCGGCAGGTACAGCGCGCGGGTCGACGTGAAGTCCCCGAACCGCGCCGCGTTGTCCGTGACCTGCCGGTTGAACGTGGCGTCCACGGTGAACCCGCGCCGCGCCAGGTCCTCCGCGGGCTTCAGCGCCCGGTCCAGGGACAGGCTGCCCCACCGCTGGAGCGCCCGCTGCCACAGCCGGGGGGTCCCCGGCACGCCGACCGACAACCCGCTGGTCACCGCCTCGGTGAACGGGATCGCGGCCCCGCCCTCCACGAACAGCTCCGCGTCGGCCGACGCGGGCGCCGTCTCCCGACCGTCCAGGGTGGACACGCGCTTGGTGCGGGCGTCGTAGTGGACGAGGAACCCACCACCGCCCATGCCCGCCGAGAACGGGTCGGTGACCCCCAGCGCGGCCGCCACGGCCACGGCGGCGTCCACCGCGTTGCCGCCGCGCCGGAGCACGTCGACCCCGATCTGCGAGGCGTCGGGGTCGACGCTGGCCACCACCCCGCCGCTGCCCACCGCCTCGGGCAGGCGCGGCGCGTCCCGCGCGGCCTGGGCGGGGCTGGTGACGAGCGGGACGAGGAGGAGGGATGCGAGGACGCTGACAGCAGTCGACCGGAGCATCGTTCCCTTCTACTCCACCCCGGGCGGACTGTGCACCGTCCGAGGTAGCAAGTCCCACTCCGCGACCGTCCGCCACGAGTCGGCGCGGGCGCTGCCCGCGATCAGCCGGACCTGACCGATCCGCGTCCGCAGGGGCAGCACCCCGGCCAACTCGCGCTCGGCGTCCCGCAGCCCCGCCGGGTCGCCGACCTCGGTGGTGCCCACGGTGAGGTGCGGGATCGTCTCGGCGAACGCCCCGCCGAACGGCGGCCAGTCGGGGAACCGCCGCCACACCGCCTCGGTCAACGCCCGGAACGGCGCGGCGGGCTCGGGCGCCAGCCAGAGCACGTCCTCCCCGAACCACTCGGTCCGCCGGAACGCGCACCCGAAGGCCGGGGCACCCGCCACCACCTCGCCGAGCGCGTCGAGCACACCCAGCTCGTCGACGCGGTGCGGCGGCACGAACGGGTAGAGCACGGTGACGTGCGCCGGCACACCCCACCCGGCCGAGCGGTCCAACCGCCGCCGGTACCGCCCGACCACCGGGTCGGCGGCGGGCACCGGCACGATCACCGCCGTCTCCTCCGCCCAGCTCAGGTCCCCCATGTCCCTCATGGTCCCACCGACCGCCACGCGCCACACCGCCCTTCACGCCCCCGAGAGGGCCCCGGTGCCGAACCAGGTGCTCCACGCGGTGAGGAGGGTGGCGTCGGGCTGCGGATCGGTCGTCGTGGAGACCCAGGCGGTGTGCCCGTCGGGACGGATCAGCAGACCTTCGAGGTCGGGGTGCTCGGGACACCGGGCGTCGTGGACGTCGATCCCGCCGGCCGCGCCGACCTCGTTGCCCGCGCCGACCGGCAGGAAGCGGTCACCGGGTCGGAGGAGCACCGGACGCGCGGGCCGGAGCAGTTCCGCGACGCTGGTGCGCTCCCCGCCGACCACCAGCGCCAGGTTCGGCGTGAGCCTGCCCGTCCACGGGTGTTCTCCGGGAACCCGGGGCCCGTACCGGGTGTCCACCCCCGCGACGAGTTCGGCCAGGTGCGTGCCGACCGCCGGCAGGGCGGCGAGCTCGCCGAACAGGTCCCGGACCGGGTCGAGGTCGGGACGGGACCGGCCGAGGATCGACTGCGCCCGCGTGGTCCGCAGCAGGCGGAGCCCGACCTCGTGCCGCTCCCGGTGGTAGCTCTCCAGCAGCCCGGCCGGCGCATGGCCGAGCGCGGTGGCGGCCAGCTTCCAGCCCAGGTTGACCGCGTCCGCCAACGCCACGTTCACCCCCACCGCGCCCGCCGGCGGGTGGATGTGCGCGGCGTCCCCGGCGAGGACGACCCGGCCCGCGACGTAGCGGTCCGCTTGCCTGGCCGCGTCGGAGAACCGGGTGAGCCAGCGCGGATCGCGGAGTTCCACCGACCGGCCGAGCGTCTCGTCCAGCACCCGCTGGAAGTAGGCCGGCTCCACCGGCCCGTCGCGGTCGGCGGGCGGGACCGGCTCGTCCAGCACGATCCGCACGTAGCCGGGCCGCGGGATCACGAACACCGCGCCCCGCTCACCGGCCGTCACCCCGAACGGCAGGGCGTCCGGGTCCGCCAGTTCCACGTCCGCGAGCAGGCTGAACGCGGCGGCCGCGATGCCCGGAAAGCCGATCCCGGCGAGTTTCCGCACGACGCTGCGGCTGCCGTCGCACCCGACGAGGTGGCCGACCCGCCTGCGCTCGTGGCCGTCGCCGACCCGGGTGGTCACGTCGACCCCGTCACCTTCCTGGTCGAGGCCGGTCACCTCGTGGCCCCACGACACCGGCACGCCCAGCTCGGCCAGCCACTCCTCCAGGAGTTCCTCGACCCGGGTCTGCGCGATGCCGAGCACGTAGGGGTGATCGGTGTCCATCGTGCTCAGGTCCAGGGGCCGGCGGGGATCGGCGAACATCCCGTACGGCACCGTCGGCCCCTCCGCGAGGAAGCGGTCGACCACACCGCGCCGGTCCAGCAGCTCCAGGCTGCGGGCGTTGAGCGTGAAGCCCCGGCAGAACGGTGACCGCCGCGGCAACCGGTCCACCACCTCCACCTCGACCCCGGCCAACGCCAGCTCCGCCGCCAGCATCAACCCGGCCGGGCCCGCCCCGACCACCAGCACCGTCACCGCGTGCCCCGTCCCGCGCGTCGATGTTCCCCGTGCCGACGTCCTCCGTGCCGACGTCCCCCGGTCGGCGTGCCCCGGACCGCCGGGCTCACCCGGCCCCGCCGTCGCCGCCGACCCACCCGGTCACCGCCTCCGGCCAGGCCAGCCGCCCGGCCGCGATGTCGTCGGTGATCTCGTCGAGCCAGCCCAACTCGGCCTCCAGCATCCGCACCGCGTACTCGGCCTCGACCACGAACAGGCGCGGCACCTCACCGGCCTCCAGCACCTCCCGGTGCCCGCGCCGGACGTCCGCCAGCGACGCCCGCGTCCGTTCGGCCCGCTCCCGCAGCGCCTCCAGGGCACCGTCCGGCCCGAGCGCGCCGAGGTAGCTGACCGCCGCCAGGAACTTCGGGTACTCGTCCGCCGGGACGCGGATCAGCTCGTCGACCCAGCGCACGAACTCCCGACGCCCCACCTCGGTGTGCTGGTAGACGGTCCGTTCCGGTCGTGCGCCGACCCGGACGGTCTCGCGCGCCTCGATCCACTCGGCCCGTTCCAGCGCCCGGACCACGTCGTACAGGGAGCCGGTGGTCACCTTGAAAGCCCGGTCCATCCCGCGTTCCCGCAGTGTGGCGACCATGGCGTGCGGGTGCATCGGCGCCTCCAACAACAAGCCCAGCACCGCCAACCCCAGTGGGTTGGACGCCGGACGTCGTTCCCGTGCAGCCATCGACTCGCCTCCAATCACTCGGAACCGAGTATTTGGCACCGAGTGATTGCTGTCAAGATCGACCCTTGCCCGCGCCGTGCCCGGTCAGAGGACTTCCAGGGGGTCCAGTTTCACCCGGACGGCTTCCGGTTCTTTTCGGGCGCTGCGGATGGCCTGGATTTCGCTCAGGGTGGCCGCCAGGGCTCGGCCTTCGGCCCTCGGGACCCTGACCAGGGCTCGTTCCCGGTCGTCGGCCAGGGGGACGGGGCCGAGGATCTCGCCCGAGTCGGGGAGGCGGAGTTCTCCGAGGAGGCCGGCCAGGGCTTCCGGGGTGCCGTCGACGGTGGCCATGCGGACCGCCGGGGGGAAGCCCAGTTCCACCCGGGCCGCCAGTTCCTGGCGGGCGTGCCAGACCGGGTCCCAGCGGACCAGGGCCTGGACCGGCGCGAGGGACGAGTCGGCGATGACGACCACCCTGCCCGCCTCGTGGACCAGGGCGGCGGCGGTCATCCAGCGGCGCAGCGCCTCCTCGGAGGCCCTCAGGTCGGCCCGGGTGAGCAGCGCCCAGCCGTCGAGGAGGAGGGCCGCGCCGTAGCCGCCCTCGGCCACCGGTTCGGCGCCGGGGGTCGAGACGACCAGGGACGACCCTCTGGGGATGGCGGACAGCACCTCGTCCCCGCCCGAGGTGCGGACCGGGACGCCGCTGAACGCCCGGCCCAGTTCCTCCGCCGTGCGGCGGGCACCGATGATCTGCCCCCGGAGGCGTCGGGAGCCGCAGGCCGGGCAGCGGAACGCGGCCTCGGTGGCACCGCACCAGCGGCAGTAAGCGGGCCTCGGCACCCCGTCCTGGGTGCCGCCCGGGAGGGCCAGGGGGCCGGCGCAGCGGCGGCAGCGGGCCGGCGCCCGGCACTGCCCGCACGCCAGGGCCGGCACGTACCCCCGCCGCGGGACCTGGATCAGGACCGGGGTGTCGGCCGCGAGGGCCGCCCGGGCCGCGTCGAAGGCGATGGACGGCAGCCGCGCCGAGCGCGCCGCCGGGTCCTTCACCTCCTGCCAGTCGTTGTCGCCGACCGCGGCCACCCGCGGGGCCGCGGCACGCAGCGTCTCGCGGGCCGCCACCACCTCGTGCGCCCAGCCGCTGTCCACCAGCAGCTGCGCCTCGGCGGTCCGCGCGAACCCGCCGACCAGCAGCGACGCCCCCGTCAGGTGGGAGCGCTGCACCAGCACGTCCCGGACGTTCGGGTAAGGCATCCTGGGTTCGACGTGCAGGTCGTCGCCGTCGTCCCACACCGCGACCAGACCGAGGTCGTGCACGGGCGCGAACGACGCCCCGCGCGTGCCCAGCACGATCCGCACCACGCCCCGCCGCACGGCCAGCCACCGCTTGTACCGCTCGGACGGCCCGAGGTCGGCGGACAGCGCCACCACGCCGGCCTCGCCGACCAGCGCCGCGCACGCCGCGTGCAGCCTCGCCAGGTCGCGGTGGTCGGGCACGACGACCAGCGCGCCCCTCCCCGTGCTCGCCACGGACGCCGCCGCCTCGGCCAGCCGGGCGGGCCAGTCCTCGGCGGGCAGCGCCTGCCACACCGCTCGCGCGGCACGGCCGGACCGCAGGGCGTCGAGCAGGTTCGACCCGAACGGGTACCGCGCCCACCCCGTGTCCGGCGGGGCCTCGGGCACGGGCGCGGGCTCACCCGACGGCCTCGCCTCGACCCGGGCGTGCCGGGGCGGGACGGCCATCCGCAGCACGTCGATCAACGAGCCCGCGTACCGGTCGGCCACGGCGCGCGCCAGCTCCGCCACCTCGGGCGAGAGCACCGGCTCAGGCGATATGATCTTGTCAAGGAACGTGAGCTTGCGCCCGTACTCCGAGGATTCGACCCGTTCCAGCAGGTAGCCGTCGACCAACTGCCCGGCGAACCGCACGCGCACCCGGCAGCCCGGCACCGCGTCCGCGTCCTGCTCGGTGGACACCTGGTAATCGAACGGCCGGTCGAGGTGCGCCAACGGCACGTCGACGGACACGCGGGCAACCGGCAGCGAGGCGGCGGGGACCCGCTCCCCGCGCCTTGCGCTCGCCTTACCCGCCGCCACGAGTGGAGGTCTACCAGAGACCGGTGTGGCGGTTGTCGACCCGGGTGGGCACGTCGGGCCCGTCCCGCACGCTGTCGGGGCGGCGATGCGGGGAGCCGGCGGAGGGACGGAGGGCTTGGTGCTGTGGTGTGAGGGTCATGGAACCAGTATCGAACCTGTGTTCGATTACTGCAAGATCACGATCGGGTGATCACAGGGGTGGACGTCCTCGCGCAGGCGGCGTTCGTGACGACGCGGGCGGGGACGGCAGGGCGCCGTGCTGCGGTGTGCCAGGCGATGGTGGGCGGCCGGATTTGTCGGTGCTTGGGAGGAAAATGACAGCAGGGGTCCCCCGGGAGGGGACCCCTGCGTCAGCTTCAGCGCCGTGGAGGCGTGGAGCCGGATGTCGAACTCGTGGGTCGCGAGCGCATGACACACCGGTCATGAGCGCATGACTCGCGGGTCGTGAGCGTTGGACTCGCGGGTCGTGAGCGTCGGACTCGCGGGTGGTCAGGCGCCGGCGGCGGCGCGGAGGGCGTCCGCGCGGTCGGTGTTCTCCCAGGGGAGGTCGACGTCGGTGCGGCCGAAGTGGCCGTAGGCGGCGGTCGGGGCGTAGATCGGGCGCAGCAGGTCCAGGTCGCGGATGATCGCGGCCGGGCGCAGGTCGAAGACCTCGGTGATCGCCTGCTGGATCTTGAGCGGGTCGACCGTCTCGGTGCCGAAGGTCTCCACGAACAGGCCCACCGGGGCCGCCTTGCCGATCGCGTACGCCACCTGCACCTCGATGCGCGTCGCCAGGCCCGCCGCCACCGCGTTCTTCGCCACCCAGCGCATCGCGTACGCCGCCGAGCGGTCCACCTTCGACGGGTCCTTGCCCGAGAACGCGCCACCGCCGTGCCGCGCCATGCCGCCGTAGGTGTCCACGATGATCTTGCGGCCGGTCAGGCCCGCGTCGCCCATCGGACCGCCGATGACGAACCGGCCCGTCGGGTTCACCAGCAGCCGCACGTTCGAGGTGTCCAGGCCCAGCGAGGCGATCTCCGGGGCCACCACGTGCTCGCGCACGTCCACCCCGAGCAGCTTCTCCAGGTCGATGCCGTCCGCGTGCTGGGTGGAGACCACCACCGTGTCCAACCGCACCGGCTGGTCGCCCGCGTACTCGATCGTCACCTGCGTCTTGCCGTCCGGTCGCAGGTACGGCACGGTGCCGTCCTTGCGCACCGCGGACAGCCGCCGCGACAGCCGGTGCGCCAGCGCGATCGGCAGCGGCATCAGCTCGGGCGTGTCGGTGCACGCGTAGCCGAACATCAGGCCCTGGTCGCCCGCGCCCTGCTTGTCGATGTCGTCGGAGGCGTCGCCGAGGCGCTCCTCGTAGGCGGTGTCCACACCCTGGGCGATGTCCGGGGACTGGGACCCGATCGCGACGTTCACCCCGCAGGAGTAACCGTCGAAGCCCTTCGCCGACGAGTCGTAGCCGATCTCGACGATCTTCTCCCGCACGATCGACGGGATGTCCGCGTACGCCTCGGTCGTCACCTCGCCCGCGACGTGCACCTGACCCGTCGTGACCAGCGTCTCCACGGCCACGCGCGAACGGGGGTCCTTCGACAGCAGGGCGTCCAGGATCGAGTCGCTGATCGCGTCGCTGATCTTGTCGGGGTGCCCCTCGGTCACCGACTCACTGGTGAACAGCCTGCTGCTGTGCTGGCCCACGGCACTCCCTAACTGTACGGATCTCGGGTATGGCCCCAAGCTAGTCAAGCTTACTGAGCGTTCGTCGGAGGACGGCTCAAAGTTCTTCGGGTCGCCCGATGACATCCCACACAGCGGACGCGAGTTGCGCCTTGGAGCCGTGCGGGATAGGGGTCTCGGCGCCGCCGGCGGACAGCAGCCACCCGGCGTTGTCCTCGACCTCGAACGCCCGGCCGTCGCCGACGGCGTTGACCACGAGCCAGTCGCAGCCCTTCCGCTTCAGCTTCGCCCGCCCGTACTCCAGGACGCCCGTCGTGGCGTCGCCGGTCTCGGCGGCGAACCCGACGACGACCTGGCCGGGGCGGCGGGCGGCGACGAGTTCGGCGAGGATGTCGGGGTTGCGGGTGAGCGCCACGGGGTCGGGGTCCCGGTCGGACTTCTTGATCTTGTGCTCGGCGAGGGCGACGGGCCGGAAGTCGGCCACGGCCGCGGCCATCACGAGCACGTCGGCGGTCTCGGCGGCGGTGTGCATCGCCGAGCGCAGCTCGGCGGCGGAGCCGACGCGGACCAGGTCGACGCCGGCGGGCGTGACGAGGTCGGCGGTGTGGGCGGCGACGAGGGTGACGCGCGCGCCGCGCTGGGCGGCCACGCGGGCGAGCGCCCAGCCCTGCCGGCCGGACGAGCGGTTGCCCAGGTAGCGGACGGGGTCGAGCGCCTCGCGGGTGCCGCCGGCGGACACGGCGACGTGCAGGCCCTCCAGGTCGCGCGGCAGCGCGTCGGGGCGCGCCAGCAGCAACCGGGCCAGGTCGACGATCTCGGCGGGTTCGGGCAGCCGGCCCTTGCCGGTGTCCTTGCCGGTGAGCCGGCCGCTGGCGGGTTCGGCGACGACGACGCCGCGCGAGCGCAGCAGCGCCACGTTGGCCCGCGTGGCCGGGTGCTCCCACATCTCGGTGTGCATGGCGGGGACCAGCAGCACGGGGCAGCGCGCGGTGAGCAGCGTGTTGGTGAGCAGGTCGTCGGCGAGGCCGTGGGCGGCCTTGGCGAGGAGGTTGGCCGTGGCGGGGGCGACGACGACCAGGTCGGCGGTCTGCCCCAGCTTCACGTGCGGCACGGAGGGCACGTCCTCGAACACGCCCGCCTGCACGGGCTGCCCGGAGAGCGCCTCGAACGTGGCGGCCCCGACGAACTTCAGCGCCCCGTCGGTGGGCACGACGCGCACGGAGTGGCCGGACTCGGTGAGCCGGCGCAGCACCTCGCACGCCTTGTACGCGGCGATGCCCCCGCCCACCCCGAGGATCACCCTGGGTCGGTCGGGGGCACCTGCGTTCCCGGTCACTCGCCTTCGGTGTGCTCGAGGAGGCCCGCGTGGATCTCCCGGAGCGCGATGGACAGCGGCTTCTCGCGCGGGCCCGGCTCGACCAGCGGGCCGACGTACTCCAGCAGGCCCTCGCCGAGCTGGGCGTAGTAGTCGTTGATCTGCCGCGCCCGCTTGGCCGCGTAGATCACCAGCGCGTACTTCGAGCTGACCTGCTCGAGCAGGTCGTCGATCGGCGGGTTGGTGATGCCCTCCGGGGAACCCGACAGCGGGCCCAGCTCGGTGTGCGTGGTCACTCGTCAACGCTCCTGCGGTTGGTGTGTCTCAGGTGGTGCGTGTCGGGGGGAGGCATCCCTCCTGGGTCGTCCCGTGCCGCTCGACGCGCGGTCGCTCACGCGCCGGGCACCGGGCCGACCACCAAGTTTAGCAAGCTCGTGGCGGCCGACCGCACGTCGGCGTTCACCACGACCTCGTCGAACTCCGGTTCGGCCGCCAGTTCTTCCTTGGCGATCTCCAGCCGGCGGGCCACCACGGCGGGGTCCTCGGTGCCGCGGCCGGTCAGCCGGCCCACCAGGTCCTCCCAGGAGGGCGGGGCCAGCATGACCAGCTGGGCCTCCGGCATGGCGGCCCTGACCTGGCGCGCGCCCTGCAGCTCGATCTCCAGCAGGGACGGCTTGCCGGACGCCAGCGCGCGCTCGACGGGGGTGCGGGGGGTGCCGTAGCAGTTGCCGGCGAACTCGGCGTGCTCCAGGAGCTCGCCGTTCCCGACCATCTTGCGGAACTCGGGCAGGTCCACGAAGTGGTAGTGGACCCCGTCGACCTCGCCCGGCCTCGGCTTCCGGGTGGTCACCGAGACGCTGAAGTGGATGTCGGGCCCCATGCGGCGCAGCTCGGCCAGCACGCTGGACTTGCCGACGCCGGAGGGCCCGGAGAGGACGGTGAGGCGGGGCCGGGCGCGTGCGCCCGACCCCGCCCCGGTGCCATCACTCACTCGCCGCTGAACTCGGTGAGCAGCGCCTTGCGCTGCCGCTCACCCAGGCCGCGCAACCGACGGGACGGAGCGATCTCAAGGCGCTCCATGATCTGCTGCGCACGCACCTTGCCGACGCCCGGAAGCGCCTCGAGCAGCGCGGACACCTTCATCTTGCCAAGGACCTCGTCGCTCTCGGCGGCCTTCAGCACGTCCGTCAGGGTCGTGCCGCCACGCTTGAGGCGCTCCTTGAGCTCAGCGCGAGCGCGACGAGCGGCAGCAGCCTTCTCCAGCGCTGCGGCCCGCTGCTCCTCGGTAAGCTGGGGAAGGGCCACGATTTCCTCCGTGGTGTGGGAATTTCAATTCTGGATCGGTGCCGCGACCGTACCGAGCGCAATTGCCTGGGTACAACGTGGGTCCCAGTCAGGTGAATCCTTCAGCGCCAGTGCGGAGCGGCGGGTGGTAGTAGTACCAACACCCCCCAACAGGTCAACCACCGCCACCGGTAACGCCTTGCGCACGACCTGTGTGGTATGCGCTCGGTGGTGGTCCGACCTGCCGGTGGGCAGGACCGTACCAGGCACCGTTTGCGCTGGTGAGCGGACCACGTGAACCGCGTCGCGATTTGATCGTGATCACATCTCCAGAGACCGCTTCACGGCGTCCACCGCAGACCGCAGAGTTGCGGTCCCGGGACCGTGCCCGAGCACGTCCCGGGAGGACGTCGGGAGCACTCCGGACAGCTCCGGGCCGAACACCGAACGCAGGTCCGCCACGGTCGCCCCCTGCGCCCCGAAGCCCGGCGCGAGAACGTATCCGTGCAGGTCAGAGAGGTCCAGGCGGTGATCGCCCACGGTCGCGCCGATCACCAGGCCGACATCGCCGAGCGGGTCGGCGCCGGCGTTCGCGCGGGCCGCCGCGTCCACGACGGCCTGCGCGACGGAGCGCCCGTCGGGGCCCATCGCGCGCTGCACGGAGGGCCCTTCCGGATTGGAAGTCAACGCGAGCGCGAATATTCCGCGCCCGTTCGCGACGGCCGTGTCGAGGGCCGGGTCGAGCGACCCGAACCCGAGGTACGGCGACACGGTGACGGCGTCGCCGGCCAGCGGCGAGCCCTCGGTGAGGTAGGCGGCGGCGTAGGCGGCCATCGTCGAACCGATGTCACCGCGCTTCGCGTCGACCAGCACGAGCGTGCCGCTGTCCCGGAGGTCCGAAATGACCCTTTCCAGGACGGCGACGCCGCGTGAACCGTGCGCCTCGAAGAAGGCCGACTGCGGCTTGACGAGCGCCACGCGGCCCGCGAACGCCTCCACGCACGTCAGCGCGAACCGCTCCAGCCCGGAGGCGTCCCGGGGCAGCCCCCAGGACTCCAGCAGGCCGGGGTGCGGGTCGATGCCGACGCACAGCGGCCCGTGCTCCGCGACCGCCGCCCCCAGCCGCGCCCCGAACCTCACTCGCCACCCCGCAGGGCCGCCTGGAGGGCCTGGAGGGGCCGCACGCCGATGTCACCGCGGATCGCGGCCTCGATGCCGTGCACGGCCGCCGCCGCGCCCTGGATGGTCGTCACGCACGGGATGTCCTTGGCCACCGCCGCGGTGCGGATCTCGTAGCCGTCCACGCGCGGCCCGGCGTTGCCGTACGGGGTGTTGATGACCAGGTCGACGGTGCCGTCGAGGATCGCCTCCACCACGTTCCCGGCGCCCTCGAAGTGCTTGCGGACGACCGTGCACGGGATGCCGTTGCGCCGGAGCACCTCGGCCGTGCCCGACGTCGCCAGCACCTCGAAGCCCAGGTCGGAGAGCCTCTTCACGGGGAAGATCATGGCCCGCTTGTCCCGGTTGGCGACCGACACGAACACCCGGCCCGAGGTGGGCAGGGAGCCGTAGGAGGCGGTCTGGGACTTGGCGAACGCCATGCCGAACGACACGTCGATGCCCATGACCTCGCCGGTCGACTTCATCTCCGGGCCGAGCAGCGAGTCCACGCCCTTGCCCTCCGGCGTGCGGAACCGGTGGAACGGCAGGACGGCCTCCTTGACCGCGACCGGGGCGTGCGGGGGCAGCTTGGCGCCGTCGCCGGTGGCCGGCAGCAGGCCCTCGGCGCGCAGCTCCGCGACGGTGGTCCCGAGCATGATCCGGGCGGCGGCCTTGGCCAGCGGCACCGCGGTCGCCTTCGACACGAACGGCACGGTGCGCGAGGCGCGCGGGTTGGCCTCCAGGACGTAGAGCACGTCGTCCTTGAGGGCGTACTGGACGTTGAGCAGGCCGCGCACGCCGATGCCCCGCGCGATGGCGAGGGTGGAGCGGCGCACGTTGTCGATGTCGGTGTCCCCGAGGGTGATCGGGGGCAGCGTGCACGCCGAGTCGCCGGAGTGCACGCCGGCCTCCTCGATGTGCTCCATCACACCGCCGATGAACACCTCCTCGCCGTCGAAGAGGGCGTCCACGTCGATCTCGATGGCGTCGTCGAGGAACCGGTCGACCAGCACCGGGTGCTCCGGGCTGACCTCGGTCGCGCGGTCGATGTAGCCGTGCAGCGACTCCTCGTCGTAGACGATCTCCATGCCGCGGCCGCCGAGCACGTACGACGGCCGCACCAGCACCGGGTAGCCGATCTCGTCGGCGATGGCCTTGGCCTGGGCGAACGAGGTGGCCGTGCCGTACTTCGGGGCGGGCAGGCCCGCGTCGGTCAGCACCTGGCCGAACGCGCCGCGGTCCTCGGCGAGGTGGATGGCGTGCGGCGGGGTGCCCACGATGGGCACGCCCGCGTCCGCGAGGCGCTGCGCGAGGCCCAGCGGCGTCTGGCCGCCGAGCTGCACGATGACGCCCGCGACGGTGCCGGACCGCTGCTCGGAGTGCACGACCTCCAGCACGTCCTCGAAGGTCAGCGGCTCGAAGTAGAGCCGGTCCGAGGTGTCGTAGTCGGTGGAGACGGTCTCCGGGTTGCAGTTGACCATCACGGTCTCGTACCCGGCGGCGCGCAGCGCCATGGCCGCGTGCACGCACGAGTAGTCGAACTCGATGCCCTGGCCGATGCGGTTCGGGCCGGAGCCCAGGATGAGCACCTTGGGCTTGTCGGGCTGCGCGGTGACCTCGGTCTCGGCGTCGGGGTCCAGCTCGTAGGCCGAGTAGTGGTACGGGGTCTTCGCGGCGAACTCGGCGGCGCAGGTGTCGACGGTCTTGTAGACCGGGCGCACGCCGAGCCGGTGGCGCAGCGCCCGCACGCCGTCCTCGCCGGCCAGCTCGTCGCGCAGGGCGGCCAGCTGGCGGTCGGACAGGCCGGCGCGCTTGGCCTTGCGCAGCAGGTGCTGGTCGAGCACGGGCGCGGTCTCGATCTCGCGGCGCAGCTCCACCAGCCACGCCATCTGCTCGACGAACCACGGGTCGATGCCCGACGCCGCGTGCACCTGCTCGACGGTGGCGCCGAGCCGCAGGGCGCGGTCGACGGTGTAGAGGCGCCCGTCGTGGCCCGCGCGCAGGGCGTCCAGGGTGGACTCCAGCGTCTCGTCCGGGTCGGGCGTGGTCCAGAAGCCGGCGGCCTTGGTCTCCATGGACCGCAACGCCTTGCCGAGGGCCTCGATGAAGCTGCGGCCGATCGACATGGCCTCGCCGACGGACTTCATGGTCGTGGTGAGGGTGCGGTCGGCGCCGGGGAACTTCTCGAACGCGAACCGCGGCACCTTCACCACGACGTAGTCCAGCGTCGGTTCGAAGGACGCGGGCGTCTCGCCGGTGATGTCGTTGCGGATCTCGTCGAGCGTGTAGCCGATGGCGAGCTTCGCGGCGATCTTGGCGATCGGGAAGCCGGTGGCCTTCGACGCCAGCGCGGACGAGCGGGACACGCGCGGGTTCATCTCGATGACGACCATGCGGCCGTTCTCGGGGTTGATCGCGAACTGGATGTTGCAGCCGCCGGTGTCCACGCCGACCTCGCGGATGACCGCGATGCCGACGTCGCGCATGTGCTGGTACTCGCGGTCGGTGAGCGTCATCGCCGGGGCCACGGTCACCGAGTCGCCGGTGTGCACGCCCATCGGGTCGATGTTCTCGATGGAGCAGACGACGACCACGTTGTCGTTGCGGTCGCGCATCAGCTCCAGCTCGTACTCCTTCCAGCCGAGCACGCTCTCCTCGATCAGCACCTCGGTGACCGGGGACTCGGCGAGACCGCCGGCGGCGAGCCGCTCCAGCTCCTCGGGGGTGTGCGCCATGCCCGAGCCGAGGCCGCCCATGGTGAACGAGGGCCGGATGACGACCGGCAGGCCCAGGTCGGCGACGGTCTCGCGGACCTCCTCCATGCTCCTGCAGACGGCGCTGCGCGGCACCTCGGCGCCGATCCGGCGCACCAGGTCCTTGAAGACCTGCCGGTCCTCGCCGCGCTGGATGGCGTCGATGTCCGCGCCGATCAGCTCGACGTCGAACTTCTCCAGCACGCCCCGCTCGTGCAGGGCGATGGCGGTGTTCAGGGCGGTCTGGCCGCCCAGGGTGGCGAGGATGGCGTCGGGCCGCTCGGCGGCGATGACCTTCTCGACGAACTCCGGGGTGATGGGCTCGACGTAGGTGGCGTCGGCGAACTCCGGGTCGGTCATGATCGTCGCCGGGTTGGAGTTCACCAGGGAGACCCGCAGGCCCTCCTCGCGCAGCACGCGGCACGCCTGGGTGCCGGAGTAGTCGAACTCGCAGGCCTGCCCGATGACGATCGGGCCGGAGCCGATGACCAGAACGTGCTTGAGATCAGTCCTCTTCGGCATGTCAGCGGCCCTCGCTCGTCGTCTGTCCACCGGCGTTGCCGGCCATGAGGTTGCAGAACTCGTCGAACAGCGGGGCGGCGTCGTGGGGGCCGGCCGCCGCCTCCGGGTGGTACTGCACGCTGAACGCGGGCACGTCGAGCGCGCGCACGCCCTCCACGGTGCCGTCGTTCGGGCAGAAGTGGCTGAGCTGGACGCGGCCGAAGTCGGAGGAGAACTCCTCCCCCGGCTCGCCCTCCAGCGCGAACCCGTGGTTCTGGGACGTGATGGCCACCTTGCCGGTCGCCACGTCGATGACGGGGATGTTGAGGCCGCGGTGCCCGTAGCGCATCTTGTAGGTCTCGCGGCCCAGGGCGCGGCCGAGGATCTGGTTGCCGAAGCAGATGCCGAACAGCGGCGTACGGCGCTCCAGCACGGCGCGGGTCAGCTCGACGGCGTGCGCCTGGGTGGCCGGGTCGCCGGGACCGTTGGACAGGAACACCCCGTCCGGGGCCAGCGCGGCGATGTCGTCGATGGTGGAGGTCAGGGGCAGGACGTGCACCTCGATGCCGCGGGCGGCCATCATCCGCGGCGTGTTGGACTTGATGCCCAGGTCGAGGGCGGCCACGGTGAACCGGCGCTCGCCGACGGCCTCCACGACGTAGGTCTCGGGCGTGGTCACGTCGCCCGCGAGGTCCGCGCCCTTCATGCCGGGCGCGGTGCGGACGCGCTCCAGCATCTCCGCGTCGGTGCCCAGCTCGTCGCCGGAGAACACGCCGGCGCGCATCGCGCCCCGCTCGCGCAGGTGGCGGGTGAGCATCCGGGTGTCGATGCCGGCGATGCCGACGATCCCCTGCCGGGCCAGCTCCTCGTCCAGGCCCCGGCGCGAACGCCAGTTCGACGGCACGCGCGCCGGATCGCGCACCACGTACCCGGCGACCCAGATGCGGCCGGACTCGTCGTCCTCGTCGTTCCAGCCGGTGTTGCCGATCTGCGGTGCGGTCTGCACCACGATCTGACGGTGGTAGGAGGGGTCCGTCAGGGTCTCCTGGTACCCGGTCATGCCGGTGGAGAACACCACCTCGCCGAGGCTGGCGCCGGTGGCGCCGTAGCCCTCGCCGCGGAACACGCGGCCGTCTTCCAGCACCAGTGCCGCGTTCGTCATCGCTTGCCTCCCAGCGCCTGCACCCACTGCTCGTACACGTCCTTGTCGTCGCCCCGGAACCCGGTGTCGAACACCTGGTCCCCGAGCTTCCAGCGCACGACCAGGAGGCCGTCCGCCGTCATCACCTTGCCCGCCAGACCGCGTGCGGTCCGGGCGCCCTCGACCCGGGCCGAGGGGATCCACAGCGGGCTCGCGCCCTCGCGGTCCACCAGCACGCCCCGGTCGGTGAGCTTCAGCGTCGCGTCGGCGCGGTGGCCGACGTCGCCGACGACGACCCGGTCCTGCCAGTCGTCGCCGATCGTCGTGCCGACGTACACGCCGGTCGTCTCCAGCACGGTGGCGCCGGGGTCGGCGGGCGGCTGCGGGAACTCCGCCAGCACGCCCTCCTGCCTGCGCTTGCGGCCCTGCCAGCCGCGCCACATGCCGTAGAGGCAGAGCAGGAAGATCGCCAGCACGGCCAGGGACAGCAGCACGCGGCTCATGCGGGGACCCTCCCGCCGGTCGCGGTCACGCGCCCGCGCAGCACGGTCGCGACGACCCGGCCGGGCAGCTCCATGCCCTCGAAGGGGGTGTTCGCGGCGACGCTGGCGAACTCCGCACCGCGCACCACCCACGTGGCGCCCGGGTCGACGAGGGTCAGGTTCGCGGGCTCGCCCACCTCGATCGGGCGACCCTGGTCGGGCAGGCCCGCGATGGCGGCGGGCCGTTCGCTCATCACCCGCGCCACACCGCGCCAGTCCAGCAGGCCGGTGTTCACCATGGTCTCCACCACGACCGACAGCGCGGTCTGGAGGCCGAGCATGCCGGGTCGGGCGGCGGACCACTCGCAGTCCTTGTCCTGGACGGCGTGCGGCGCGTGGTCGGTGGCCACGCAGTCGATGACGCCGTCGGCCAGCGCCCGGCGCAGGGCCTCCGCGTCGTCGCTCGTGCGCAGCGGCGGGTTGACCTTGTTCACCGGGTCGTAGGTGGCCAGGCGCTCGTCGGTGAGCAGCAGGTGGTGCGGGGTGACCTCGGCGGACACCTCCGTGCCGCGGGCCTTGGCCCAGGCCAGCACGTCCGCGGTGCCCGCGGTGGACACGTGGCACACGTGCAGCCGGGCGCCGACCTGCTTCGCGAGCAGGCAGTCGCGGGCCACGACCGCCTCCTCGGCGGCGGCGGGCCAGCCCTGCAGGCCCAGGCGGGACGCCCGCTCCCCCTCGTGGGCCTGCGCGCCGACGGTGAGCCGGGGCTCCTCGGCGTGCTGCGCGACGACCACGTCCAGCGCCTTGCTGTACTCCAGGGCGCGGCGCATGAGCAGCGGGTCGTGCACGCAGTGGCCGTCGTCGGAGAACACCCGCACGCCGGCCTTGGCCATCGTGCCCAGCTCGGCGAGCTTCTCGCCGGCCAGGCCCACGGTGACCGCGCCGACCGGGTGCACGTCGACCAGGCCGACCTCGCGGCCGCGGCGGGCGACGTGCTCGACGACCACGGCGTTGTCGGCGACCGGGTTCGTGTTGGCCATGGCGAACACCGCCGTGTAGCCGCCGAGGGCCGCCGCGGCCGAGCCGCTGGCGATGGTCTCGGTGTCCTCGCGGCCGGGTTCGCGCAGGTGGGTGTGCAGGTCGACGAAGCCGGGCAGCAGGACCGCGCCCGCGCCGTCCAGCTCATCGCCCTCCTCGGTGACCTCGCCGATCGCGGCGATGACGCCGTCGCGGACCAGCACGTCGACCGGGTCGCCCTCGCCGTACGGTCGTACTCCCCTGATGATCAAGGGACTCACGGGGTCTCCTCCTCGTGGGCAAGCAGGTGGTAGAGGACGGCCATGCGCACGTGGACGCCGTTGCGCACCTGGTCGGTGATGGCGGCGCGCGGCGAGTCGGCGACCGACGAGGCGATCTCCATGCCGCGCAGCATCGGACCGGGGTGCAGCACCACGGCGTGCTCGGGCAGCAGCTTGAGCCGGTTGTCGTTCAGGCCGTAGGCGATCGAGTACTCGCGGGCCGACGGGAAGAACCCGCCGTGCATCCGCTCGGCCTGGACGCGCAGCAGCATGACGGCGTCCTGGCCGGGCAGCTCGGCGTCCAGCTCGTGCGACACGTGCACCGGCCAGTTCCGCACGCCGGTGGGCAGCAGCGTCGGCGGTGCGACCAGCGTCACCTCCGCGCCCAGCGCGGTGAGCAGGTGCACGTTGGACCGGGCGACCCGGCTGTGCAGCACGTCACCCACGATCGCCACCCGCTTGTCGCGCAGGTCGCCGAGGCGTTCCCGCAGCGTGGCGGCGTCGAGCAGGGCCTGGGTGGGGTGCTCGTGCATGCCGTCGCCGGCGTTGACCACGGACGTGCCCGCCTCGCGCAGCCAGCCCGCCAGGCGGTGCGCCGCGCCCGAGGCCGGGTGCCGCACGACGACGCAGTCCGCGCCGGCGGCGGCCAGGGTGAGCGCCGTGTCGCGCAGGGACTCGCCCTTGGACACGCTCGACCCGGACGACGAGACGTTCACCACGTCCGCGCTCATCCACTTGCCCGCGATCTCGAAGCTCACGCGGGTGCGGGTCGAGTTCTCGTAGAACATCGTGATGACCGTGCGTCCGCGCAACGTGGGGAGTTTGCGCACCTCACGGCCTTCGAGGGACTGCTTGAGGTTCGCCGCCGTGTCCAGGATCGCGGTCGCCTGGGCCGGGTCGATGCCCTCGGTGGTGAGCAGGTGCTTCACCTCAGCACCACCCCGTCGCGCTGGTCGAACTCCTCCAGCAGCACGTGGACCTCCTCGGTGCGCGCGGTGGGCACGTTCTTGCCCACGTAGTCCGCGCGGATGGGCAGCTCGCGGTGGCCCCGGTCGACCAGGACGGCCAGCTGGACGGCGCGCGGGCGGCCGTGGTCGCGCAGGGCGTCGAGCGCGGCGCGGATCGTGCGGCCGGAGAACAGCACGTCGTCGACGAGGACCACGAGGCGGTCGTCGACACCGCCCTCGGGCAGCTTCGTCGCCTCCAGCGGCCGGGTGGGGCCGCGGCGCAGGTCGTCCCGGTAGAGGGTCACGTCCAGGGTCCCGGTCGGCACCTCGATACCGCTGAACTCGGCGATCCGCACCGCAAGCCTGCGGGCCAGGGGGGCACCCCGACTCGGAATCCCCATCAGGACTACTTCGGGTGCGCTGGGTGCATCGAGAGCGGTCTTCTCGATGATCTGATGGGCCATTCGGGCGACGGTGCGCGCGACGTCGCCGGCCGAGAGAAGCTCGCGCTCCCCGGCCGGGTCCGTCGCGCCACGTTGACGTGGCGCCACGGTTGGACCTCCTTCCCCGCCTCGCTGGACGGGTCCTTAAAGGACGTCGGACACCCGGCTGCGACCGGGCTGACCAGCACCGTATCAGGCTCGGGCGGTCAATCTTCCGGGTGGTCCGCGTGGTCTCCCCCACCTGGACCGACGAGATCAGCTTGACCTGGTGACCACGGAGAGCAATCATTACTCTGCGTATTGATCTAAGCCTCCCCGCGGCAGTCCCCTACCGGCTGACGGGGCGAATGAACGGAGAACCGCCACATGGGCGACTACGCCAAGGCGCTGGGGGCAAAGCTCCGCGCGATCCGCCAGCAGCAGGGCTTGTCTTTGCACGGCGTCGAGCAGAAGTCCGGCGGTCGCTGGAAGGCCGTGGTCGTCGGCTCGTACGAGCGCGGCGACCGCGCCGTCACCGTGCAGAAGCTGGCCGAACTGGCCGACTTCTACGGGGTGCCGGTGGCCGAACTGCTGCCCGAGGGGCGGGTGCCGTCCGGGGCGGAGCCCGCCACGAAGATCGTCATCAACCTGGAACGGCTGCAACAGCTGCCGGCGGAGAAGGTCGGGCCGCTCGCGCGGTACGCGGCCACCATCCAGAGCCAGCGCGGTGACTACAACGGCAAGGTGCTGTCGATCCGGACCGAGGACCTGCGGTCCCTCGCCATCATCTACGACATGACGCCGGGCGAGCTGACCGAGCAGCTCATCGACTGGGGCGTGCTGCCTCCCGAGGCCCGCCCGGCCAAGGAGGACTGAAGGCGCGCGAGAACGGCCCGACCCTGTTCGGAGCGGTCGGGCCGTTCTCCCGTGTCCGGGTGCCGGCGGTGCCCGCCGGGGGCGGTGCCGGGGAGCCGCGCTAGAGGACCGCGCGGAGCTGGTCGGCGATGACCGCGATCCGGCCCAGCACGCCGTTGACGAACCGCGGCGAGTCGTCCGTGGACAGGCCCTTGGCCAGCTCCACCGCCTCGTCGATCGCCACCGCGTCGGGGACGTCGGCCGCCCACAGCAGCTCGTAGAGGCCCAGCCGCAGCACCGCGCGGTCGACCGCGGGCATCCGCTGGAGGGTCCAGCCCTCGGCGTGCTCGGAGATCAGGTCGTCGATCCGCGCGCGGTGCGCGGTGACGCCCTCCACGAGGCTGACCGTGTAGTCGTTCACCGGGGGGACGTCGGTCGAGCCGACGCGCTCGGAGACCAGGGTCACCGCGTCGATGCCCCGCAGGTCCGCCTCGAAGAGGACGTCGACGGCGCGTTTCCGCGCCTTGCTGCGTGCGCCCATATCAGCCGTTCACGCGGCCCAGGTACCGGCCGTCGCGCGTGTCGACCTTGATCTTCTCGCCGGTGGTGACGAACAGCGGGACCTGGATCTCCGCGCCCGTCTCCAGCGTGGCGGGCTTGGTGCCGCCGGTGGAGCGGTCGCCCTGGAGGCCCGGGTCGGTGTGCTGGATGACCAGCTCGACCGAGGTGGGCAGCTCGACGTAGAGCGCGACGCCCTCGTGCACGGCGACGACGGCCTCCTGGTTCTCCAGCATGTAGTTCGCGGCGTCGCCGACCGTCTCGGCCGGGACGCTCATCTGGTCGAACGTGTCGCCGTCCATGAAGACGAAGTCGGTGCCGTCCTTGTACAGGTAGGTCATGCCGCGCTTGTCCACGGTCGCCGTGTCGACCTTGGTGCCCGCGTTGAAGGTCTTGTCCACGACCTTGCCGGTGAGGACGTGCTTCAGCGTGGTGCGCACGAAGGCGCCACCCTTGCCCGGCTTGACGTGCTGGAACGCGGTGACGGTCCAGAGCTGGCCGTCGAGGTTCAGCACCAGGCCGTTCTTCAGGTCGTTGGTGGTGGCCACGGTGGTGGGCTCTCCTGTTGCGTAGGTGAGGGCGAGCGCCGGCGGGACCGGCGATCCGACATCAGACGACCACGAGCTCTTTCGTGGTCAGGGTGAGGAGCTCCGGGGCGCCTGCGCGCACCACGAGCGTGTCCTCGATGCGGACACCACCCCTCCCGGCCAGGTACACACCGGGCTCGACGGTGACCGCCATACCGGGCAGAAGTGTACCGTCACCCGCCTTCGACAGCGCTGGAGCCTCGTGGATCTCCAGGCCGACGCCGTGGCCGAGGCCGTGCGGGAACTGCTCGCCGTACCCCGCGCGCTCGACCACGCCGCGCGCCGCCGCGTCCACGTCGGCCGGCCGCGCGCCGACCGCCAGCGCCGCCCGGCCGGCCGCCTGCGAGGCCGCCACCAGCTCGTACAGCTCCCGCTGCCAGTCCGCGGCCCGGCCGACGACGAGGGTGCGCGTCATGTCGGAGTGGTAGCCGTCGACGAGCGCGCCGAAGTCGAGCTTGACCAGGTCGCCCGCCCTGACCGGGGCGTCGGTCGGCCGGTGGTGCGGCACGGCCGAGTTCGCTCCCGCCGCCACGATCGACTCGAACGAGGGACCGGCCGCGCCGTGGTCGAGCATGCGGCCCTCCAGCTCGCGCGCGATCTCCCGCTCGGTGCGGCCGGGCCGCAGGCCGCCGTGCTCGACCAGCCCGGCCAGCGCCCGGTCGGCGGCGGCGCACGCCATCCGCAGCGCCTCGACCTCGGTGTCGTCCTTGACCAGCCGCAGCTCCTCGACCAGGCCGGACGCCCGCACCAGCCGGGCGTCGCCCGCCGCGCCGGCCAGGGCGTCGGTCAGCGCGTCGAGGTCGTCGACGGTGACGCGGTGGCTCTCGAACCCGATCCGGTCCGCGCCCCGGACCCGCGTGAGCAGGGCCGTGCCGCAGGACCGGTCGACGACCCGCTCCAGGTCCGGGACCTGCGCCGCGGCCTGGGTGCGGTAGCGGCCGTCGGTGCAGAACACCGCGTCCTCGTCGGGGTCGGCGCGCACCAGCAGCGCGGCGTTCGACCCGGTGAAGCCGGTCAGGTAGCGGACGTTGGGCAGGCTGGTCACCAGCAGCGCGTCCAGCTCGCGCTCCCGGAGCGCGGCGCGCAGCGCGGCCCGGCGGGTGGTGTGGGGCACGACCCGCAGCCTAGGGCCACCGGCGGCGCTCCACCGGACCGCTCGATGGGCCGAACGGGTCGGCCTACGCTGGGCCCATGCGCGTGTGGCTGACCCGGGGGTCCTGGACGGGGTTGTTCCACGGCGGGGTGCAGGTCGGCACCTCGGCGATCGCCGTGCACAGCCCCGGCGCGGCGCCCTCGGTGCGGTACATCGCGCTCGGCCTGCTCGTCGCGGCCGGTCTGCTGTGGGCCGCGCTCGACGCGTGGCGCGGGCTGGAGGGGCGGGGCATGGCGTGGTTCTTCGCCGGGCTGGTCGCCGGGCCGCTGGCGGGGCTGGTCGGCGTGGTGGGCCGGTCGTGGGTGGACCGGACGGGGCTGGAAGCGCTCGGGCCGGCGCTGACCGGGGGCGCGGCGTTCACCGCGCTGCTGGTGATGGCGGTCGCGGCGGTCGGCGCGGCCCTCGGCGGCGCGCTGCCGCAGCCCCGCGAAGCCTCTTGACCGCGGGACCCCTCCGCCGGCGGAGGGCGGGCTAGCGCTTCGGGTCGTTGACCTTCTCGTGGGCGTCCCAGGCGGTCTGCGAGACGTCGGTGACCGGCGAGGAGTTGAGCGCCGCGACCTCGGCCGCGCGGACGACCCACAGCCGGTCGTCGGCCAGCAGCAGCCCGACGCGGCCGTCCGGCGCGCGCAGCGCCTCCACGCCCGCCGGGATGCGCGCGACGACCTCCAGCTCGTCCACCACCGCCGGGCGGCGGTCCAGCACGCGGGTGGCGAGCCGGTCCGTCACCGAGCGCCGCTCGACGCGCACCACCTTGCCGCCCAGCACCAGGTCGACGGTGTTCTCCGGGGACGGCACGGCGAACCCCTCCAGCACCCGGGCCGCGTCCTTCGTGGCGCAGCCGGGCGCGTTCGCGAGGTCGAGGCCGAAGTGGGCGAGGTCGGTCGGCGCGGCGGAGCGGCCGTCGATCGCGGTGGCGCGCACCAGGTCGAACGGGATGCGCCCGCACGGGTCCTCGGGCACGACCGGCACGTGGCCGATCGTGGTGCGGACCAGGCCGGGGCCCTCGCGCCACGGGCCGGGGACGAGCACCGGCGGGTGCGGGTTGGTGGTGAACCCGCGGTCCCAGAAGGTCAGGGTGGTGCCGTGCTCGGTCTCGTGGGCGATGGCGAACGCCCGCAGCGCGTCGACGTACACGAGGTCGGCGCTGAACGCGTCCACGACGGACCGGGTGCGCGGCTCGCGGGTGCCCGCGACGGGGGTGAAGCCCTTCTCGCCCAGCGCCTGCACGCCCGAGGCGAACACCGGGTCCTTGGACCGCAGCACGAACTGGCCCGCGCCGTTCCACCCGGCGGCGGCGCCGGTGGTGTCGGTGAACATCAGGTAGAACCAGCCGTCCAGCCACAGCGCCGAGGGCTGGCCCGCGCCGTAGGTGTTCTCGCGCGTGTTGTCGTAGGACGGGCTCAGGATCGGGGCGCCGCCCGCGGCGCGGGTCCACGTGAGGCCGTCGGTGCTGGTGGCGACGCCGATGGCGTTGCCGTGCGCGTGGTCGCCGGCCGCGCCGGTGTAGTAGAGGTAGTAGGTGCCGGCGACCTTGATCACGGACGGGTCGCACGTGTGCACGCCGTCGAAGCCGCCGACGCTGCCCGAGAGCACGGGGGTGGCGGGGCCGCCGCCGGGCGCGCCGAACGGGCCGTCCGCGGACGGGCCCTCGGCGTAGAGGACGTCGTCGCCCGCGGGGGCGGCGGCCAGGAGCTGGCCGCACCACCACATGCGGTGCCGGCCGCCGTCGAGCATGACCGTCGGGCCGTAGTTGTAGGGCGAGTCGCCGCCGGAGGCGACCACGCCGGGGCCCTGCCTGCCGCGGTCGGTGGCGAGCGCGACCGGGGTCGGGTCGGCCTCGGGCGCCGCCGCGGTCGTGCCGACCGGCGCGTCCTCGCTGGTGGCGGAGGTGACCGGCGCGGGGTCGGCGGCGCTCGGCGCGCAGGCGACCAGCAGCGCGACGACGAGCGCGGAGCCGAACAGCCTCGCTCCCACGACGGGACTGCGCATGCGGGGCGGGTCTCCACTTCTGGCACGGGGGCGTGTACCGGGGAAGACGCGCGGCACCCGGCTCCGGTTCAGTGTAGAGAGCCCGTACTGCGTACGGGTGTCACCGGTCCGTGGCCACCAGCTCGACCTCGAAACCGTCCGTGTTCTCCAGGTAGCCCGCGTAGTGGTCGGGTCCACCCGCGTGGGGGTAAGCGTCGGCGAACAGCGGCGACCACCCGTGGTCGACCGACTCGGCGACCAGGCGGTCGACCCCGGCCCGGTCGGGCACCCACAGCTCGACGTGGTGCAGCGCGCCCGCCGGCACCTCGCCCGCGCTCACCCCTTGGCGGCCAGGTGGCGGATGGCCAGCGCGTAGCCGCCGATGCCCAGGCCGGCGATGACGCCCTCGGCGACCTCGGAGATGTAGCTGTGCCGGCGGAACTCCTCGCGCTTGTGCACGTTCGAGATGTGCACCTCGACCAGCGGCGCGGTGAGCTGGGAGCACGCGTCGCGCACCGCCACCGAGTAGTGCGTCCACGCCGCCGGGTTGAGCACCACCGGCAGGGCCTCGTCGGCGGCCCGGTGCAGCCAGCCGAGCATCTCGCCCTCGAAGTCGGTCTGCCGGACCTCGACCTCGACGCCCAGCTCGCGCCCCGTCGCCTCGCACAGCGCCACGAGGTCGGCGTAGGTGGTGCGGCCGTAGACGTCCGGCTCGCGCGTGCCCAGGCGACCGAGGTTGGGCCCGTTGAGCACCAGGACCTTCACAGCAGCACGCTCCCGCCCGGCTTGCGCCCCTCGGACGCGACGGCGGAGTACGCGGCGGCGATCAGCGACGGGTCCGGGCCCTCCAGGCGACCGGGCTTGGCCAGGCCGTCGAGCACGACGAAGCGCAGCACGCCCGCGCGGTTCTTCTTGTCGCTGCGCATCCCCTCCATGAGCTGCCCCAGGGCGTCCGGGTCGTAGCTCGTGGGCAGGCCCAGCGAGGACAGGACCGACCGGTGGCGGTCGGCGGTGGCGTCGTCCAGCCGGCCGGCCAGGCGGGCCAGCTCGGCGGCGAACACCAGGCCGACGCTGACCGCGGCGCCGTGCCGCCAGCGGTAGCGCTCGCGGCGCTCGATGGCGTGACCGAGGGTGTGGCCGTAGTTGAGGATCTCGCGCAGGTCGGACTCGCGCAGGTCGGTGGACACCACGTCGGCCTTGACCTGGATCTTGCGGCGGACCAGCTCCTCGATGACGTCGCCCGCCGGGTCGAGCGCGGCGGCCGGGTCGGCCTCGATCAGGTCGAGGATCGCCGGGTCCGCGATGAACCCGCCCTTGACCACCTCGGCCATGCCCGCGACCAGCTCGTTGCGGGGCAGCGTCTCCAGCGTGGCCAGGTCGACCAGCACGGCGGTGGGCTCGTAGAACGTGCCGACGAGGTTCTTGCCCGCGTCGGTGTTGATGCCGGTCTTGCCGCCGATCGCGGCGTCGACCATGCCGAGCAGCGTCGTCGGCACGTGCACGAGGCGCACGCCGCGCATCCACGTGGAGGCGACGAACCCGGCGAGGTCGGTCACCGCGCCGCCGCCGAGGCCGATGACGGTGTCCGCGCGGCCCAGGCCGATGCGCCCGAACACGTCCCAGCAGTAGCCGGCGACCCGCAGGTCCTTGCCGTCCTCCGCGTCGGGCACCTCCACGCGGTGCGCCTCGACGCCCGCTGCCGCCAACTCCTCGCGGACCGCCTCGGCGGTCTCCGCGAGCGTGGGCGTGTGGACGATCGCCGCCTTCGCCGTGCCCCGCAGGGTCTCGACCAGGTCGCCGAGCAGACCTCGCCCCACCACCACGTCGTACGGTCGTTCCGCGGCCACGCGGATGCGCACCGGCTCGCCCATCACCACTCCCCTTCGTCGCTCACCATTCGACCACGACCGCTCGCGGCACCGGTTCGGCCGGCCCGGGTTCGGCAGGCCCGGGTTCAGGTGACCCGGGCGAGCACGGCGTCGACCACACCCGCCGGGTCCAGGTCGTCGGTGAGCACCTCGATCGTGGCCACCTCCCGGTACAGCGGCAGCCGCGCTTCGAGCAGGGCCTTGAACGTCGACCGCGGGCTCACCCCGGCCAGCAGCGGCCGGGCGGTGGACAGGCCGGTCCGCCGCACGCCCTCGGCCGTGCCGACGTTGAGGAACACGACGGTGTGCCCGGCGAGGCGTTCCCGGGTGGCCGCGGACAGCACCGCGCCGCCGCCGAGGGCGAGCACGCCGTCGTGGTCCGCCAGCCCGTCCGCGACGGCCCGCTCCTCCAGCGCCCGGAACGCGGGTTCGCCGTCGGTGGTGAAGATGTCGGAGATCGGCTTGCCCGCGGTGGCGACGACGTCGTCGTCGGTGTCCCGGAAGGCCACGCCGAGGCGTTCGGCGAGCAGCGGCCCCACCGTCGTCTTGCCCGCTCCGGGCGGGCCGAGGACGACGAACCTCGGGCTCACAGCCCCGCCCACCGGGCTTCGAGGGCCTCCAGGTAGGAGGCGACGTTGCGCTTGGTCTCGGCGATCGAGTCGCCGCCGAACTTCTCCAGCGCCGCCTCGGCGAGCACCAGCGCCACCACCGACTCCAGCACCACGCCCGCGCGCGGCACGGCGCACACGTCCGAGCGCTGGTGGATGGCCACGGCGGGCTCCCCCGTGCGGACGTCCACCGTGGACAGGGCGCGCGGCACGGTCGAGATCGGCTTCATGGCGACGCGCACGCGCAGCGGCTCGCCGTTGGTGATGCCGCCCTCCAGGCCGCCCGCCCGGTTGGAGCGCCGGGTGACGCCCTTCGGGCCGGTGCCGCGGTCGATCTCGTCGTGCGCCTGGCTGCCCCACCGCTGGGCGGTGGTGAACCCGTCGCCGACCTCCACGCCCTTCATCGCCTGCACGCCCATCAGCGCGCCCGCGAGCCGCGCGTCGAGGCGGCGGTCCCAGTGCACGTGCGAGCCGAGGCCCGGCGGCAGGCCGTAGGAGATGACCTCGATGACGCCGCCGACCGTGTCGCCGGCCTCCTTGACCGCCTCGACCTCGGCGACCATCGCGTCCGTGCCCCGCCGGTCGAACGCGCGGACCGGGCTCGCGTCGACCGCGGCCAGGTCGCCGGGACCGGGCACGGCGGCGTCCTCGGGCGTCCTCGCCCCGCCGATCGACACGACGTGGCTGATCACGTCCACGTCGAACACCTGCTTGAGGAAGTGGCGGGCGACGGTGCCCAGCGCGGTGCGGGCCGCCGTCTCGCGGGCGCTGGCGCGCTCCAGCACGGGACGCGCCTCGTCGAAGCCGAACTTCTGCATGCCGGGCAGGTCGGCGTGGCCGGGCCGGGGCCTGGTCAGCGCCTCGTTGCGGCCGGTGGGCTTCAGCTCGGACGGGTCGACGGGGTCGGCGGACATCACCTTCTGCCACTTCGGCCACTCGGTGTTGCCGATCCGGACCGCGATCGGACCGCCCTGGGTGAGGCCGTGGCGGACACCGCCGAGGATCTCCACCTCGTCGGCCTCGAACCCCATGCGGGGGCTCCGCCCGAACCCCAGTCGGCGGCGCTCCAGTTGAGCGGTCAGGTCGGCAGTGGTGACCTCGACCCCGGCGACCATGCCTTCCAGCACGGCGACGAGAGCGGGCCCGTGAGACTCACCAGCGGTGATCCAGCGCAGCACGCGTGAATCCTTCCACAGCGGGGGTGCGGGGGTGTGCGCAGGTCAGCGACGGTGGCCGCGTCCCGACAGGTGGACGATCAGATCGCGACCGCGCCCCGCGGCGCGCCGACCGGCGAGCTGAAGTCCACCGCGGCGACCTGCTCGCCGACCTGGCGGGCACGCTGCTCGCCTGCGGCATCCCGGCCGCCGCTGAGCACGCGCAGCACCGACCAGCCGCTCCCGCGGCAACCCGTCGTGAACGCGCCCGGGATGCCGCTCGGCTTCCTCGGCGGCGTCAGGCGGCTGACACCACCACCAGCCACGTCGCGGTCAGCAGTCCCGGGCCGTGGGGGACGCCGCCGGTGCGGAACCACGGCGCCAGGGCCAGGGTGACGGCGCAGGACAGCACGAGCGCCGCGGGCAGCGCCCACCACGACACCGGCGCGAGCACCGCGCCCAGCGCGCCCGCCAGCTTCACGTCGCCGCCGCCCATCGCGGACGGCGCGAGCAGCCGCACGGCCAGGTGGAAGGCGAAGAACACCGCCGCGCCCGCCAGGACGCGCCCCGGGTCGGCGCCCGCCCACCACAGGGCGAGGCCGAGCAGCGGGTACGCGGGCAGCGTCACGGCGTCGGGCAGGCGGCGGTGGCGGAAGTCCAGCATGGACAGCAGCACGCCCAGCCAGGCCACGAGCAGGGCGACGGGCAGCCACCGGGGCGGCACCAGGAGCGCGGTCGGCCACCAGAGCGCGACCGTGAGCGCGGCGCAGGCGGGCCGGTGGACCTCCGTCGCCCGCCGGGCGGGGCGGAGGAAACGGTCATGTGGTGCGGAAACACGGGAACCGGGCGTGGTCGGGGTCATGGGTCCAGCGTGCGCGGGGTGCGGTGGCGGTTCAAGGAGAGGTGCGGGTGAATGGACCATTCACCCGCACCGGTCCCGCGAGGACCCCGACGCGACCGGGACCCCGGCTCAGCGCGGCCAGGAGAACAGGTGGTCGCCGGCCGTCACCGGACCGCCCGCCTGGTCCCGGAGCACCTCGGCCGCCGCGTCGAGCGCGATGACCGGGCAGATCGGGGCGAACCCGGCGGCCTCGACCTCGGCCGGGTCCCAGGTGACGACGGGCTGACCGGCCCGCACGGTCTCGCCCTTGACCACGTGCAGCGTGAAGCCCTCGCCCTTGCGCTTCACCGTGTCGATGCCCAGGTGCACCAGCACCGCGGCGCCCCCGTCCGTCGCCACGACGAACGCGTGCGGGTGCAGCGTCACGACCACGCCGTCCACCGGGGACACCACGTCCGCGCGCACCCGGTCGGGCTCGACCGCGACGCCCGGTCCGACCATGGCCTGGGAGAACACCGGGTCGGGCACCTCGCTCAGCGGCACCGCGCGCCCGCTGACCGGGCTCGTCACGCGCAGCGTCACAGCAGGTCCTCGATATCGCTGGCGATCGTGTCCGCCTCCGGGCCCACGACGACCTGGACGACGTTGCCGGACCGCATCACGCCGTGCGCGCCCAGGCCCTTCAGCGCCTTCTCGTCCACCAGGGAACCGTCCTCCAGCTCACAGCGCAGGCGCGTGATGCAGGGCTCGATCTCCACGATGTTGTCCGCGCCGCCGAGCGCGGCGAGGATCTTCTCAGCCTTGTCGTCCGCCACTTCAAGTCCTCTCTCGACACCTGCCCCGAGGGCATCCGGCCCTGAGGGTGCCACCGCTCGGGCACGGTCCCGTAACGGCGGTTGACACCCGGTCGGCGCGCGGAGCATCCTCCCCGCACCAACTGGTCTAGACCGGAAAGTACCAATCTCGGTCCTGACCCGCGAGCGCCGGGGGAGGGTGAGTGGACCGCACGGAGATCGTCGACGGGCCGAAGCCCAAGCACGCCCAGCTCCGCGACATCCTGCGGCGCGCGGCGGAGCGGGAACTGCCGCCCGGCTCGCCGATCCCGTCCGAGCGCGACCTGGCCCAGCGGTACCGGGTGTCCCGCATCACGGTCCGCGCCGCCGTCGGGCAGCTCGTCGCCGAGGGCCTGCTGACCAGGGCGAAGGGGCGCGGCACGTTCACCGCCCGCCGCCGCGTGGACGTGCGGCCGCACCTGGAGTCCTTCACCGACGACATGCACAAGCGCGGGCTGAGCCCGGCGACCGAGGTGCTGTCGTGCGGCGAGGGGGAACCGCCGGCGGCGGCGTCCGCCGCCCTGGGCCTCGACCAGGGCGAGCCCGCGTACCGGCTCGTCCGCCTGCGCCGCGCCGACGGCGTGCCGCTGGCCGTCGAACGCGGCTGGTACAGCCCCCGGGTCGTGCCGGGGCTGCCCACCCACGACCTGACGACCTCGCTCTACGCGTTGATCGCCGACGCCTACGGGGTCCGGCTCGACCACGCCGGCCAGACGGTGTGGGCCGAGGGCGCGGACCCCGAGACCGCGAAGCTGCTGGGCGTCCGCACGGGCTCCCCGCTGCTCGTCTTCCGCAGGGTGGCCGGTTCCCGGGGCACGCCCGTCGAGGACATGACGTCCTGGTACCGGGGCGATCTCTACCAGGTGACCATGCAATTGGACCGGACCGACCCGGAGTCCGGACCGCACCGTTCCCACGAGGGAGGTACCCCATGAGCGCCAGCGCCCCCCAGGCGACCGGCGGTCGTGAGATCAAGGGACTGGCCGCTTTGCAGCGCTTCGGTCGCAGCCTCATGCTGCCGATCGCCGTGCTGCCCGCGGCCGCTCTCCTGCTGCGACTCGGCCAGGCCGACATGCTGGGCGAGGACGGCCTCGGCTGGAACAAGGTCGCGGCGGTCATCGGCAACGCGGGTGACGCGCTGTTCGCCAACCTGCCGCTGCTGTTCGCGGTCGGCATCGCGGTCGGTTTCGCCCGGCGCGGCGACGGCTCCACCGGTCTGGCCGCGGTGGTCGGCTACGTCGTGCTCCAGGGGGTGTTCAAGGCGATGTCGCCGCTGGTCCTCGACCAGCCGGACGACCCGGCCGCCAAGGCGAACCTGATCGACTACAAGGTCCTCGGCGGCATCGTCGTGGGTCTGCTCACCGCCGTGCTGTGGCAGAAGTACCACCGCATCAAGCTGCCCCCGTACCTGGCGTTCTTCGGCGGGCGGCGGTTCGTGCCGATCCTGGTCGCGGGCGTCGTGGTCGTCATCGGCGTGCTGATGGGCCTGGTGTACCCGGTCTTCGCGGCGGGCCTGGAGAACGTCGGCGAGGCGATCACCGGGAGCACGATCATCGGCGCGGGCCTCTACGGCTTCGTCAACCGGCTGCTGATCCCGCTCGGCCTGCACCACATCGTCAACAACGTGCTGTGGTTCCAGTTCGGCGAGTTCGAGGGCAAGACCGGCGACATCCCCCGCTTC
Organism: Saccharothrix sabaoui; assembly: GCF_051756985.1. Classification (NCBI taxonomy): domain Bacteria; kingdom Bacillati; phylum Actinomycetota; class Actinomycetes; order Pseudonocardiales; family Pseudonocardiaceae; genus Saccharothrix; species Saccharothrix sabaoui. The sequence continues at coordinate 25,184 of NZ_JBPKJK010000030.1, read as the reverse complement.
CTCGCCGGGGACCCGACCGCCGGCACGTTCCAGACCGGCTTCTTCCCGATCTTCATGTTCGCCCTCCCGGCGGCGGCGCTGGCCATCGTGCACACCGCCCGGCCGGGCCAGAAGAAGATCATCGCCGGCATCATGGGCTCGGCGGCCCTGACCGCGTTCATCACGGGCGTCACGGAGCCGCTGGAGTTCGCGTTCATGTTCGTGGCGTGGCCGCTGTACCTGATCCACGCGTTCCTCACCGGCACCTCGCTGGCCGTCAGCAACGCGCTGGGCATCCACGACGGCTTCGGGTTCTCCGCGGGCGCGATCGACTACCTGCTGAACTTCAACATCGCGACCAAGCCGCTGCTGATCCTCGTGCTGGGCGTGATCTACGCGGCGATCTACTACTTCCTGTTCCGCTTCGTCATCACCAAGTGGAACCTGAAGACGCCGGGCCGCGACGCCGACGAGGACCCGGAGGCCGACCAGAGCGCGGTCGAGCCGGCGACCGCCGGGGCGGCGGGCGAACGGCCCCGCCGCGACCGCACCCCGAACGACGAGCACGACGGAGAACACGGGAATGCCTGAGCGACGGGTCACGGTGGCGAGCAAGGTCGGGCTGCACGCGCGCCCGGCGGCACTGCTGGCCAAGGCGGCGAAGGAGCAGCCGGTCACGGTCACCATCCGCAAGGACGACGGCCAGCCGGTCGAGGCGGCGAGCGTGCTGGGCCTGATGACGCTCGGCGCGATGCACGGCGACGAGGTCGTGCTCACCGCGGAGGGCGACGGCGCGGACGCCGCGCTGGAGGCCATCGCGGGGATCATCGCCACGGACCACGACGGGGGCTGATCCCACCCACCCGTCACGGGGCCCTGCTCGCACCTCGCGCGAGCAGGGCCCCGCGGCGCGTGCGGGGGACGGCGGCGTGAGCGTGACGGCAGTGTGGGCAGATGGCCGTGTGGGCTGATGGCGCTGTGGGCACCTCGGCGCTGGTCGGACGACACCGACTCGGTCGCCGAGCCCACCGGGCCGGACCTGCGGCCGGAGCTGGTCGCACCGCTGCCGGCCGACCTGCGGCAGGCGGTGCTCCTCGTGCCGGCCGAGGCGTTCCGGCAGCGGCGGTTGCGCGAGCTGCCCCGGGCGGGCCGGGTCTCCGCCGAGGTGAGCGACCCGGAACGCGCCCGGGCCGACCGGGGCTCCCCCTAGAGGGGCAGGGGGAGGATGCCGCCGGTCGCCTCGCGCAGCGCGCGGCGCATCTCCTCGCGCGGCGCGGGGTGGCCGGTGAACTGCTCGCACTGGCCGAACGCCTGGTGCAGCAGCATGTCCAGCCCGGTGGCCAGGGTGCGGCCGTGCTTCTCCACCTCGTACGACAGCGGCGTCGGCCAGGGGTGGTAGATGACGTCCAGGACGCACGGCGACTCGGCCAGCGCGGGCGCGATCGGCTCCGTCGCGTCCGGCGGCACGGTGCTGATCAGCACGTCCGAGGCGGCGGCCAGGGCGGCGAAGTCGGCGTCGTCCCAGGTCACGACCTCCAGCGCCACGCCGAGGCGGGACGCGCAGGACTCGGCCTCGGCCGCCCGCGACACCGACCGCACGACGAGGGTCACCGCGCGCACGCCCACCGAGGCGAGGGCGACCAGCGCGGCCGTCGCCGTGCCGCCCGCACCGAGCAGCACGGCGCGCGTGCCGGAGGTGAAGCCGCACGCCGCGCTCAGCGCGCCCAGCACGCCGTCCACGTCGGTGCAGTCGGCGCGCCAGCCGTCCTCGGCGCGGACCAGGGTGTTCGCGGCGCCCACGAGGGTCGCGCGGGACGTCGCGGACGTCGCGGCGGCCAGCGCGGCGCGCTTGTTCGGCATGGTCACGGACAGGCCGACCCACTCCGCCGGCAAACCCCCGACCAGGGCGGGCACCTCGTCGGCGACGCACTCGACGCGCGTGTACGCCCAGTCGAGGCCGAGCGCGGCGAACGCGGCGTTGTGCAGCACGGGCGACAGCGAGTGGGCCACCGGCGAGCCGATGACCGCCGCACGGCGGGTCACGTCAGAAGACGCCCTTCCGCCTGGCCTCGGACACCGCGGCGTCGTGCTCGTCGAACGTGACGTTGAAGCACGTCGTGCCGTCCGTCTCGCACTTGACGAAGAACAGCCACTCCCCCGCCTCGGGGTTGATGGCGGCCTTCACCGCCTCCATGCCCGGCGACCCGATCGGCGTGGGCGGCAGGCCCTTCGTGTCGGCGCTGTAGGTGTTGTACGGCCCGGACCGCGCGCGGTCCTCGTCGCTGGTGGTGATGATGGGCCGGTCGAGCTTGTAGTTGACCGTGGAGTCGAGTTCGAGGATCTGCCCCTTGGCGAGCCGGTTGTAGACGACCCGGGCGATCTTGCCGAAGTCCTTGGTCTTGCCCTCCTTCTCGACCAGCGACGCGACGACCAGCACCTCGTAGGGCTTGAAGCCGGTCGCGCCCGAGCCGGAGGGGATGCCGTAGCTCTGGAGGCGGCCCAGCGACGTGGTGATGACGGCGCGCAGCAGGTCGGCGGCGCTCGCGCCCGGGTCGAGGTGGTACAGGCCGGGGACGATGAGCCCTTCGAGGCGGTTCTCCCGGGGCGCGGCGTTGACCGCCGGGATCGCCCAGTCGGGGATGCCCAGGGCCTGCGGGTCGGCGTTGTCGGCGACGTCGCGCAACTGCTCCACCGGCACGCACTTCTTGGTGCCGTCCAGCTCGACGCACGAGGCGTCGGACAGCATCGAGAGGATGCCCTTGGTGGTGGAGCCGTCCGGCGCGGTGAGGTCGTGCAGGACGTTGCCGCCCTTGACCTCCAGCGGCGTGATCTTCGACGTCGAGTCGACCATGCGGCTGACCGCGGCGGCCCCCGACATCTTGGTCTTCATCAGGTAGAAGCCGGGCTGGATGGCGGTGAGCCGGTCGTCCTGCGCGCCCGCCTCGGTGAACGCCCGCGCGCTCGCCACGACGCCCTGCTCCTGGAGGGTGGTGGCGATCGAGGACACGAAGTCGCCGTCCTTGACCTCGACCACCACGTCGGCCTCGCCGGTGCCGCTGTAGTCCTCGTAGGAGCCGATGCCGCTCAGCACCCGGTAGCCGTAGTAGGCGCCACCGGCGCCGCCCGCGAGCACCAGCGCCACGACGACCCAGAGGATCGTGCGCTTGCGCTTGGCCCTGGCCCGGCGGGCCGCCGCGGCGGCGGCGCTCTTCTTGCCGCGCGTCCGCTCGTCAGCGCGCGCGTCGGGATCGGCGAACAACCCGAGGTCGTCGTTCACGAGCCGTCCTTAGCTCCGGGGGCTCGTCCCTCGTCGGCGGAACGGGCCACGTGTCGCGCTCGTGCGTCCAGCCAGGACTGCAGGATCTCGACCGCGGCAGCCTGGTCCACGACAGCACGTTGCTTCTTGCCTCGCACACCGCGTTCGGCGAGCACCCGGCTCGCCGTGACGGTGGTCAGCCGCTCGTCGGTGAGCCGCACCGGCACCGGGGCGACGCGCTCGGCCAACGCCGCAGCGTACGCCGCCGCCTTCTCCGCCGCCGGCCCGTGCCTGCCCGCGAGCGTGCGGGGCAGCCCGACCACGACCTCGACCACGTCGTGCTCGGCGACGAGGCCGACCAGGTCGCTGAGGTCCCGACCGGCCTTCTCGTCACGGGACAGGGTAACCAGGGGCGTCGCCAGGAAGGCCCCGGGATCGCTCAGGGCGACCCCGACCCGCACCGCTCCGACGTCGACGCCCAGCCTCCGCCCGAGGCCGGGGTCGTCGACGCCGGCGCGGTCACCGCTGCTCAAGGGCGCGATCCACCTCGGCCCGCAGGGCGGCCACGGCCTCCTGCACGCCGGCCGGGTTCGTGCCGCCGCCCTGGGCCAGGTCCGGCTTGCCGCCGCCGCGACCGCCGACGGCCGGGGCGAACGCGGGCACCAGCTTGCCGGCGGCGAGGCCCAGGTCGCGGGCGGCGGCCGTGGTGGCCACCACGAAGCTGACCTTGTCGCCGTCCGGGGCGAACAGGCCGACGACGCCGGGCTTGGCGCCGAGCCGGTTGCGCACCTCGCCGGCCAGCGACCGCACGTCGGCGGCGGTCGTGCCCTCGGGCAGGGCCAGCGCGACGAGGGACAGCCCGCGCACGTCCAGGGCCTGCTCGGCCAGGGACCCGGCGGAGGACAGCAACTGGGCGGCGCGGACCTTCTCCAGCTCCTTCTCGGCCGCGCGCAGGCGCTCGACCAGGGCCTCGACCCGGGCGGGCACCTCGGCGTCGGGCACCTTCAGCAGCGTGGCGACGTTCTGCACGAGGGCCCGCTCGCGGGCCAGGTACTGGAACGCCTCGATGCCGACGTACGCCTCCAGCCGGCGCACGCCGGAGCCGACGGACGACTCGCCGATGACCGTGATCGGGCCGATCTGGGACGAGTGCTCGACGTGCGTGCCACCGCACAGCTCGCGCGACCAGGGGCCGCCGATCTCGACGACGCGCACCGTCTCGTCGTAGGTCTCGCCGAACAGGGCGACCGCGCCCATCTCCTGGGCGCCGCCCATGTCGGTGTAGACGACCTGCACCGGCAGGTCCTTGCGGACCGCGAGGTTGGAGACCTCCTCGATCTCGCTGCGCGTGGCGTCGGACAGGCCGCCGGTCCAGGCGAAGTCGAGCCGCAGGTAGCCGGGCTTGTTGTAGGAGCCGCTCTGGAGGGCGGACGGGCCGAGCACCTGGCGCAGGGCGGCGTGCACGACGTGCGTGCCGGAGTGGCCCTGGCGGGCGCCGACGCGCCACTCGGGGTCGACGCGGGCCTCGACGTGCTCGCCCTCGGCGATCTCGCCGCTGACCACGCGCACCTGGTGCACCCACAGCTTGCGGGCGACCTTCTGGACGTCGACGACCTCCAGCTCGGCGCCGCCGGTGACGATGGTGCCCGCGTCGCTCTCCTGGCCGCCGGACTCGGCGTAGAGGGGGGTGCGGTCGAGGACGACCTCGACGATGTCGCCCTCCTTCGCCGTGCGCACGCGCTTGCCGCCGCTGACGATGCCGCGCACGGTGGCCTCGCTGGCCAGCTCGGAGTAGCCGGTGAACTCGGTGGCGCCGAGCTCCAGCAGCTCGCGGTACACGGTCTGGTCGCCGTGGCCGGTCTTCTTGCCGGCGGCGTCGGCCTTGGCGCGGGCGCGCTGCTCGGCCATCAGCTTGCGGAAGCCGGCCTCGTCCACGGTGAGGCCCGCCTCGGCGGCCATCTCCAGGGTGAGGTCGATGGGGAAGCCGTAGGTGTCGTGCAGCTGGAACGCCTTGTCGCCGGGCAGGGTGGCGCGGCCCTCGGCCTTCACCGCGCCGGCGGCGGTCTCGAAGATCCGCGAGCCGGCGTCGAGCGTGCGGAGGAAGGTCTCCTCCTCGGCCTTGAGCACCTGCTCGATGCGGGCGAAGCCGCTGACCAGCTCGGGGTAGGTCGGGCCCATGGTGTCGCGGACGACGGCGGCGAACCGGTTGAGCACGGGTTCGGTGACGCCGAGCAGGCGCGAGGAGCGGATGATGCGGCGCAGCAGGCGGCGCAGGACGTAGCCGCGGGCCTCGTTGCCGGGGGTGACGCCGTCGCCGACGAGCAGCACGCCGGAGCGGGCGTGGTCGGCGATGACGCGGAAGCGCACGTCGTCGACCTCGTTGTCGCCGTAGCGGCGGCCGGACAGCTCCTCGGCGGCGGTGATGACGGCGCGCACGAGGTCGGTCTCGTAGACGTTGTCGACGCCCTGGAGCAGGAACGCCACCCGCTCGACGCCCATGCCGGTGTCGATGTTCTTGGCGGGCAGCTCGCCGAGGATCGGGTAGTCCTTCTTGGCCCCGCCCGCACCCCGCTCGTTCTGCATGAAGACGAGGTTCCAGATCTCCAGGTACCGGTCCTCGTCGACGACCGGGCCGCCCTCGGCGCCGTACTCGGGGCCGCGGTCGTAGTAGATCTCCGAGCAGGGGCCGCACGGGCCGGGCACGCCCATCGACCAGTAGTTGTCCTCGACGCCGCGGCGCTGGATGCGCTCCGGCGGCAGGCCGGCGACCTTCTGCCACAGCTCGGCGGCCTCGTCGTCGTCGAGGTAGACGGTCACCCACAGGCGCTCCGGGTCGAACCCGTAGCCGCCGTCGTCCTGGGACCCGGTGACCAGCTCCCAGGCCAGCCGGATGGCGTCTTCCTTGAAGTAGTCGCCGAAGCTGAAGTTGCCCGCCATCTGGAAGAACGTGAGGTGGCGGGTGGTCTTGCCGACCTCGTCGATGTCGGGGGTGCGCACGCACTTCTGGACGCTGGTGGCGCGCTCGTACGGCGGCGGGGCCTCGCCGAGGAAGTACGGCTTGAACGGCACCATGCCGGCGTTGACGAACAGCAGGTTGGGGTCGTCGAGCAGCAGCGACGCGCTGGGGACCACGGTGTGGCCGGCGTTCTCGAAGTGCTCGCGGAAGCGCTTGACGATCTCGTGGGTCTGCACGGGCTTTCCTTACGAAGTGCGTGGTGGGTGGGCGTGGCGAGGCGAACGACCCTCGTTCAGTCGTTCGCCCTGCGCGCTCGCCGACCGGTGGTGTGGCCCGTCTGCCGCTCCACGGTGTCGTGCAGCTCCTGCTCGCGCTCGGACATGCCGGCGCGCACGTCGGCGCCGAAGGACCCGAGGGCGCCCGCCAGCTCGCGCAGCCCCTGGCCGACGTTCTCGCCGATGCCGGCGGGCGTGGCGGCGTGCGCGGCCTGCCCGGCCTTGCGGGTGGCGAAGACGCCGGCGGCGATGCCGAGGCCGAACCAGAAGATCCGCTTCATCGCCCGCCCCTGCGCCGGAGGTGCTTGCCGGGGACTTCCTTGGCGGCGCGGCGGGCGCGGACGGCCTTGCTCACGCCGTAGGACAGCGCGGCGGCCTTGACCAGCGGGCCGCCGAGGGTGGCGGTGAACAGCGAGGTGAGCGCGGAGACGTTCCCGGTGACCGCGCGGGCGTTGGCGGTGATCCCGTCCACCCGCTCCAGCTGCGTGTTGACGTGCGTGATCGTCGTGTTCGCGCCGGTGAAGATCGGGTCGCTGTTCTGGTGGGCCTTGCGGATGGCGATCGTGGCCTCGTCCAGCGTCCGGCCCAGCTTGATCAACGGGATCGCCAGCAGCAGCACAAGCAGCACGAACGCGCCGGCGGCGACCAGCGCGGCGATCTGCCCTGGCGACACGGGCCCTCCTGGTGGCTCTGACAAGACTCGGGTGGGGGCCAAGGCTACCGCGCGCGGTCCGGGGGGTCCGAACGAGATCGCCCGCACGTCGTGCCACGGGGTGGGACGGCCGGCCAAGACCCCCCATTTGGCGGTCGATTCGATCGTGCGCCCGGCGGCTAGCGTGACACCGGAGTGATCGTCATGTCCGTCGGAGCGCTTGACACACACCACGCCGAGTAGATGAGGTAAGGCTAGCCTTAGCCAATCGTCGGAGGTGCCGTGTTCGCCGCCAGTCCCTCCGGACGACCGATCCCGCCCGGCCGCCCCGACGACGTGCTCGCCGCCGCGGCGGCCCGCCTCGGCGACCTGCCCGAGCACGGCCTGGGCGCCGACGCGGCGCTGGCCGTGATCACCGAGGTGCTGGTCGAGCACGGCGTGGACCTCACCCACCCGTTCGCCGCCGCCCACCTGCAACCGCCGCCGCTGGCCGTGGCCGTCGCGGCCGACGCGCTGGCCGCCGCGGGCAACGCCTCGCTCGACACCTACGACTCCGGGCCCGGCGCCATCGCCGTCGAGCGGTGGGTCGTGGCGGCGCTGGCCCGGCTGGCCGGGTTCGGGGCGGGCGCGGACGGCGTGTTCACCCCCGGCGGCACGCTGTCCAACCTGACCGCGCTGCTCCTGGCCCGGGACGCCGCCGCCGCCCGGATCGGCGTGGACGTGCGCTCCGACGGCGTGGCCGCCCTGCCCGACCCGGTGGTGCTCTGCTCCGAGGCGGCGCACTTCTCCGTGCAGCGGGCCTGCGCGGCCCTGGGCATCGGCGAGCGGGCCGTGCGGCAGGTGGCGGTGGACTCGAACCGGCGGATGCGCCCCGACGCGCTGGCCTCGCAGCTGCGCTCGGGCGGCACGCCGGTCGCCGTGGTCGCCACCGCGGGCACCACGGACTTCGGCTCCGTCGACCCGCTGCACGAGGTGGCCGAGGTGGCGCGCGAGCACGGCGCGTGGCTGCACGTGGACGCCGCCTACGGCTTCGGCGCGGTGTTCTCCGCGAAGCTCGCCGGGCTCGTCGACGGCCTGGCGCTGGCCGACTCGGTCACCGCCGACCTGCACAAGATCGGCTGGCAGCCCGCCGCGGCGAGCCTGCTGCTGGTGCGGTCGGCGGCGTCGTTCGACGCGCTGGAGCGGTCCGTGGCCTACCTCAACCCCGAGGACGACCGCGCCGAGGGCTACGACGGCACGCTGGGCCGCACGTTGCAGACCACGCGCCGCCCCGACGCGGTGAAGGTCGCCGCCACGCTGCTCGCGCTGGGGCGCACCGGCCTGGGCGCGCTGGTGGACCGCTGCCACGAGCTGGCCCGCCACGCCGCCGCGCTGATCGCCGCCGACCCGGCGTTCGAGCTGGTCGGCGGGGCGACGCTGACCACCGTGGTGTTCCGCTACCGACCGGCGGACGAGTCGCGGTCGGACGAGGTGAACGCGCGGCTGCGCCGGCGGCTGCTGCGCTCGGGCCAGGCGCTGATCGGCCGCACCGAGGTCGACAAGGCGACCTGCCTGAAGTTCACCCTGCTCAACCCGAACGCCCGGGAGGCGGACCTGGCGGCGCTGCTGGCGCTGGTCCGCGAGGCCGGCTCCGCCGCCGAACGGCTGTTGGAGGGAGTGGCATGAGACCTGACCCGCTGGAGGGCGACGACCCGCGGTCGACCGCCGAGCACGCCCACCTGGAGGCCCTGCTGCGCTGCTGGGTGCGCGAGCGGGGCGTGCCGGTGGGCGACCGGGTGCGGATCGAGGCGCTGGGCGTGCCGCTGGAGGCCGACGTCCGGTACCGCTCGGCGACCGGGTGGCACCGGTTCGGCCCGGTGACGCTCGCGGGCCGCCCCGCCGACCCGGTGGTGGCGGTCGCGCTGGTCGCCGCCGAGCTGGCGGGCGACGGGGCCGGTGGCGAGGTCGCCGACCTGGTGGAGCGCACCGCCGAGTCCGTGCGCCGGGTGGCCGGGTTCGTGGCGCACCGCAGGCGCACGCCGGTCGGTCCCGCCGACCGGTTCCTCGACGCCGAGCAGCGCCTCATGCTGGGCCACCTGCACCACCCCGCGCCCAAGAGCCGCGACGGGCTGTCGGAGGCCGACAACGCCCGGTTCGCGCCGGAGCTGCGCGGCTCGTTCCCGCTGTTCTGGTTCGCCGCGGCCGAGGAAGTCGTGTCGCACGGCTCGGTCGCCGGGCCGGACGCGCCGTCGTTGATGTCGGCGCTCGCCGGCCGCGCCCCCGAACCGGGTCGTGTGCTGGTGCCCGCGCACCCGTGGCAGGCGCACGACCTGCTGCGCCGGCCGCGCACCGCCTCGCTGGTGTCGCGGGGCCTGCTGGAGCCGCTGGGCGAGTTCGGGCCCGCCTGGTCGCCCACGTCGAGCCTGCGCACGGTGTACCGCACGGGCGCGCCGGTGATGCTGAAGCTGTCGCTGGGCCTGCGGATCACCAACTCGCGGCGCGAGTCGACGTCCACCGAGCTGCGCCGCGGGTCGGAGGTCCACCTGCTGCTGGAGTCCGGGTACGCGGCCGGCACGGAGAAGGCGCACCCGGAGTTCTCGGTCGTGCGCGACCCGTCGTGGCTCGCGGTCGACGAGGGCGGCGAGGTCACCGGCCTGGACGTGGCGGTGCGCGAGGTGCCCGACGGCATCGGCGACTCGCGCTGCCTCGCCGGTCTCGTCGCGCCCCGGCCGGGCATCGGGCGCAGCCTGCTGGGCGAGCTGGTGATGCGGCTCGACGCCGCCGAGTGGGTCGCCTCCTACACCGACCACGTGCTGGTGCCGATGCTGCGGCTCTACGCCGAGACCGGCATCGGGCTGGAGGCGCACCAGCAGAACACGCTGGTGCGGCTCGACCCGGCCGGACGCGTCGTCGGCGGCCGGTACCGGGACAACCAGGGCTACTACCTGGCGTCCTCGCGCCTGCCGGACGTGCTGGAGCGGCTGGGCGTCGCGTCCTCCGCGCTGGCCGTGGTGGACGACGCGGTCGTGGACGACCGGCTCACCTACTACCTGCTGCGCAACCAGGCGCTGGCCGTGGTCGGCTGCCTGGGTGTGGAGGGGCTGGCCGACGAGCGCGCCCTGCTGGCCGTGGTGGCGTCCCGGTTGGAGTCGGCGCTGCCCGCGCTCGCCGAGGCCGGCCCCGACGGCGACCGGCTGGCGCGGCGGTGGCTGACGGCGGACTCGCTGCCGTGCAAGGCGAACCTGATGACCAGGCTCCGGGGCATCGACGAGGTGCTCGCGCCGCTGGACGCCCAGTCGGTGTACTTCGACGCCCCCAACCCGCTGCGGGAGGGCAGGTGCGCCCGGTGACCCACCTCGACGCCTACCGGCCGACCGACGACCTGTCCGGGGTGCCCGGTCCCCCGCTGCCGGTGCTCGCCGACGGGTGGCGCGCGCGGGCCGTGGACCCCGACCGGGACCTCAACCTCGTGCACCGCTGGATGCAGGCGCCGCACGTGGTCGCGTTCTGGCACCAGGCGTGGCCCCGCGAGCGGTGGGACGCCGAGCTGCGCGGGCAGCTGGCCGGCGTGCACTCGCTGCCGCTGCTGGTCGGCCGCGACGACGACCCGCTGCTGTACGTGGAGGTGTACCGGGCGGCGCGGGACGTCGTCGCGACCGCGTACCCGGCCCGGCCGCACGACCTCGGCGTGCACCTCGCCGTCGGGGACCTGGCGATGACCGACCGGGGTCTCGTGCGGTCGCTGCTGCCGGTGCTGGCCGACGCGCTGTTCGCCGCCGACCCGCGGTGCACGCGGGTGGTGCTGGAGCCCGACGTGCGCAACCGGCGGGCGATCAGCTCGTTCACCGCGGGCGGGTTCGCGCCGGTCGGCGAGGTGCTGCTGCCGGACAAGGTGGCCCTGCTGATGGTGCGCACGCGGTGACCGCCCGCGAGTCGGTGGACGTGCTCGCGATCGGCTGCGGGCCGTTCAACCTGGGGCTGGCGGCGCTCGCGTCGACGGTGGACGACGTGGACGTGGTGGTGCTGGAGGCGCGGCCGGAGCTGCGCTGGCACTCCGGGATGATGTTCGACGACGCGGTGCTGCAGGTCAGCTTCCTGGCCGACCTGGTGACGATGGTCGCGCCGACGCACCCGCTGTCGTTCCTGGAGTACCTGCGCGACGCCGACCGGCTCTACCCGTTCTACGTGCGGGAGAGGTTCCACCCGACGCGCCGGGAGTACGAGGACTACCTGCGGTGGGCGGCGTCGCGGCTGCCCGTGCGGTTCTCGCACCCGGTGACCTCGGTGCGGTGGGAGGACGACCGGTTCGTGGTGTCCGGGTCCGCGGCGTCCGGGTCTCCGGCGTCCGGGTCTCCGGCGTCCGGGTCTCCGGCGTCCGGCGAGAGCTTCTCCCTCGAAGCCCGGCACCTGGTGCTGGGCGTGGGCACGGAGCCGCACGTGCCGGCCGCGCTGGACGGGGTGGACGTCGTGCACACCTCCGAGTACCTGCACCGGGACGTGGGCGCGGCGCGGGTGACCGTGGTCGGGTCCGGGCAGTCCGGGGCGGAGGTCGTGCTGGACCTGCTGCGGCGCAACCTGTCCACCGGCGGGCCCGCCGTGACGTGGCTGACCCGCACCCCGGTGTTCGCGCCGCTCGACTACACCAAGCTGGTGCTGGAGATGACCACGCCGGCGTACGTGCGGCACTTCCACTCGCTGCCGCGGGAGCGGCGGGACGCGGTGCGCGCCGAGCAGTGGCGCCACTACCGGGCGATCTCCTCGGAGACCATCGAGGAGCTGCACGACCTGCTGTACCGGCGGGAGTGGGAGCGCGGCCTGGCGCCCGTGGAGCTGCGGCCCGGGGTGGCCGTGGTGTCGTCGCGGGTGACGGCGTCCGGCGTGGAGCTGACGTGCGCGCACCGCGACACCGGGCGGACGTTCACGCACGTCACCGACCTGGTGGTGGCCGCGACCGGGTACCGGCAGGCGGCGACCCCGTTCCTCGCGCCGCTGGAGCCGCTCGTGCGCCGGGACGACGCCGGCCGGTACGTGGTGGCGCTGGACCACTCGATCGCGCTGGACCCGTCGGTCACCGGCCGGGTGTTCGTGGCCAACGCCGACCTGCACAGCCACGGCGTCGCGGCGCCCGACCTGGGCATCGGGGCGGTGCGCAACGCCACGATCCTCAACGCGGTGACCGGCCGCGAGGTGTACCCGCTGCCCGAGCACACCGCCTACACCAGTTTCACCGCACCGGGGGACGACGTTGACTGACCTGTGGCGCGAGTGCTCGGCCGCGTTGCTCGCCAAGACCATCGGCGAGCTGTGCTTCGAGGGCCTGCTGGAGCCCGAACCCGGCTACGAGCTGCGGTTCGACGACGCGGTGTACGCGTTCTCGGCGACGCGGACCGCGTTCGGCGGCTGGGTCGTGGAGCCCGGGTCGGTGCGGCGGGGCGCGGCGGGCATCCTCGGCGACGACGTGGTCGAGCCGTGCGACGACGTGCAGCGGTTCGTGGTGGACGCGTTCCGGTCGCTGGGGGTGGACCCGGCCACCACCGCCGGGTTCCTCGCCGAGGTGACCGCGACGCTGACCGCCGACGTGGCGCTGGCGGCGACCGCCCGCCCGGTCCCCGAGCTGGTCGCCCTGCCGCACGCGGAGCTGGACGGGCACCTGACCGGGCACCCGTGGCTGATCGCGAACAAGGGGCGGGTCGGGTTCTCGGCGGACGACGTCGCCCGGTACGCGCCCGAGTCGCGCACGCCGCTGCGGGTGCCGTGGCTGGCCGTGCACCGGGGGCTGGCCGAGTTCCGGGGCACGTCGTCGCTGTCGGAGGCGGCCGTGCGGGCGCACGAGCTGGGGCCGGAGGTGGTGGAGCGGTTCACCGACGTGCTGCGGGGGGCCGGGGCGGACCCGGCGGCGTACGCGTGGCTGCCCGTGCACCCGTGGCAGCTCGACCACGTCGTGCGCACGCTGTGGGCGCCGGAGCTGGCGACCGGGCGGATCGTGGAGCTGGGCGAGGCGCCGGACCGGTACCTGCCGACGCAGGCGATCCGGACGCTGTCCAACGTGGACTCGCCCGACCGCTACCAGGTGAAGCTGCCGCTGCGGGTGCTGAACACCTCGGTGTACCGGGGCATCCCGCCGCACTGCACGCTGGCCGCGCCGGTCGTCACGGAGTGGCTGACCGGCCTGTGGGAGTCCGACGAGCTGATCCGGTCGTGGGGCACGGCGCTGCTCGGCGAGGTGGCGTCGGTGACCGTGCGGCACCCGCGGCTGTCGCGGGCGGGCGCGGTGCCGTACCAGTGGCTGGAGACGCTGGGCTGCATCTGGCGCTCGCCGGTGGCGCTGCGCCCCGGTGAGCGCTCGTGGTCGTTGGCGGCGCTGCTGCACGTGGACCGCTCCGGCCAGCCGCTGGTGCGCGAGTTCATCGGTTCGGGTGATCCCGCGGCCTGGTTCGCGGCCCTGCTGCGGGCGTTGTTCCGCCCGTTGGTGCACTTCCTCTACACGTACGGGATCACGTTCAACCCGCACGGGGAGAACGTCGTGGTGATCACGGACGAGTCCCACCTGCCCGTCCGCGTGGCGATCCTGGACCTGGTGGACGACGTGAACGTGTCAGTCGACCGCGTGCCGGCCCGCGGCCTGGACCCGGACACCGACGACCCGGTGCTGCCGCGCAAACCGTGGCCGGTGCTGCGCCAGTACGTCGTGGACGCCCTGCTGGTCGGCGTGTTCCGCCCCCTGTCCACCCTGCTCGACCTGCCGCCCGGCACCTTCTGGGGCATGGTCCGCGGCGAGGTCGACGCCTACCGCGCCCGCTTCCCGGACCTGGCGGACCGCATGGACGCGGGCTCCCTGACCGCCCCGGAGTTCCTCCGCTTCCCGCTCAACAGCTACCGCATCACCCTGGGCTACCGGGACCTGACCGCCCGCCCCCCGGTCCCGAAGACCGGCACCCTCCCCAACCCCCTCCACACCGCCCCCTCCATCCCCCCACCCGACACCCCCTGACCCCGCGAGAGTCCAACGCCCGGGCCTCGAGAGTCCAACGCTCAGGCCCGGTGAGTTCTTCGTTCGGGCCGACCGGTCGGTATGCGGAACGGAGAACTCAGGGGTCCTGAGCGTTGGACTCTCGAGACCTGAGCGTTGGACTCTCGGGGGGGGTGGGTGCCCGCCCGGTATCCCCGGCCGGGCGGGCAGGCGGAGGGCCCTAGGGGCGGGCCAGGGTGAGGTAGGCGAAGCCGAGGGTGGCGCGGTAGCCCTTGAGCCAGCCCTCGCGGTGGTCGTCGACCACCTCGCGGACGGCGGCGGCCTCCGGGTGGTCGGGGTTGGCCAGCAGCCAGTGCTCGCGGGAGGCGCACCAGCGGGACTCGAAGTCGTCCCACTCGTCGAGGGTGGCGGTGGTGAGGTTCAGGAGGCGGTAGCCGCTGGTCAGAGCCAGGTCGACCAGGCCCGGCAGGGAGGTGGGCACCGCGTCGCCGAAGATCTCGCGGGCGGTCGCGTTGGGTTCGCGCTCCCAGAAGCCGTCGCCCAGCAGGAGGGTGCCGCCGGGCTTCAGGCGGGCGTGCACGGCCTCCAGGGTGGCCTTCGCGTCACCCCACGCGTGCGAGGAGCCGATGGAGACGGCCACGTCCGCCGGGTCGGTGTCGAAGGCCGTCACGTCGGCCAGGGCCAGGGTGACGCGGTCGGCCAGGCCGCGGGACTCGACGTTCGCGCGGCCCCGGGCGATGGCGTGCTCGTCGCTGTCGACACCGATGCCGAGGACGCCCGGCTGGTGCTCGACCGCCCTGAGCAGCAGCTCCGCCCAGCCGCAGCCGTAGTCCACGACCAACTGCCCGGGGGCCAGGCGCAGGCCGCCGATCAGGCCGTACGCCTTGGCGTCGGAGAGCGGGGAGTTGAAGTCGAGCAGGGCGTGGCCGTTCAGCGGTACTTCCGTCACGACCACACCGTGGCAGAGAGCCGATTGTTCCGGAAACGGGTTTACCGCTCCTGCCCCCGCACGACGCGGCGCAGCCTCGGCACGCGTTCGGCGAGCACCCGTTCGTTGCCCCGGCCGGTCGGCTCGTAGTAGTCGCGGCCGACGAGGTCGTCCGGCGGGTACTGCTGCGTCAGCACGCCCTCGGGCACGTCGTGCGGGTAGCGGTAGCCCTGGGCGTTGCCGAGCTTCGCCGCGCCCGCGTAGTGGCCGTCCCGCAGGTGCGCGGGCACCGAGCCGACCGCGCCCTTGCGGACGTCGGCCATGGCGGCGCCGATCGCCGTGGTCACCGCGTTCGACTTGGGCGCGGTCGCCAGGTGGACGGTGGCCTGCGCCAGGTTCAGCGCGCACTCCGGCAGCCCGATCAGCTGCACGGCCTGCGCGGCGGCCACGCACACCGGCAGCGCGGTCGGGTCGGCCATGCCGACGTCCTCGCTGGCGTGGATCACGAGCCGCCGGGCGATGAACCTCGGGTCCTCCCCCGCCTCGATCATCCGGGCCAGGTAGTGCAGCGCCGCGTCCACGTCCGACCCGCGGATCGACTTGATGAACGCGCTGGTCACGTCGTAGTGCTGGTCGCCCTGCCGGTCGTAGCGCACGGCCGCCCGGTCGACCGTGGCCTCCAGGGTGGCCAACGTGAGGACACCGCCCCCGTCGACGGCGTCGGCGGCGGCCTCCAGGGCGGTCAACGCGCGCCGGGCGTCGCCGCCGGCCAGCCGGACCAGGTGGTCCTCGGCCTCGGGTTCGACGGTGATGGCGCCGTTCAGGCCGCGTTCGTCCTCGATCGCGCGCCGGACCAGCACCCGGACCGCGTCGTCGGTCAACGGCCGCAGCTGGAGCACCAGCGACCGCGACAGCAGCGGTGAGACGACCGAGAAGAACGGGTTCTCCGTGGTCGCCGCGACCAGCAGCACGATCCGGTCCTCGACCGCGCCGAGCAGCGCGTCCTGCTGGGTCTTGGAGAACCGGTGCACCTCGTCGATGAACAGCACGGTCGACTCGCCGGAGCGCACCAGGCGGCGGCGCGCCTCGTCGATGACCGCGCGCACCTCCTTCACGCCCGCCGACAGCGCCGACAGCGCGGCGAACCGGCGGCCGGTGGCCTGCGACACGAGCGTGGCCAGCGTCGTCTTGCCGGTGCCGGGCGGGCCGTAGAGCATCACGGACGCCGGTGACGAGCCCTCCACGAGCCGCCGCAGCGGCGCGCCCGGCCCGAGCAGGTGGTCCTGGCCGACGACCTCGTCGAGGGTGCGCGGGCGCATCCGCACGGCCAGCGGCGCGTTGGCGGCGATGCGCTCCGCGCGCTCCTCGTCGGTCGCGCCGAACAAGCCCTCGTCGTACAGCCCCTCGTCCACGCGTTCGACTGTAGCCGTCCTGTGCACTGCCGCTGTCCACGTGTGCAACGGCGGTTCCGCCGCAGGTGGCGGCGGGTGCAGGGTGGGCGCCATGAGCACGTTGAGCCCGGAGCGGATAGCCCGGCACGCCCACGACGCGGGGTTCCGCGGCCAGGACCTCACGATCGCCGTGGCGGTCGCGCTGGCCGAGTCCGGTGGCGACCCCCGCGCGCACAACGCCACGCCGCCGGACAACTCCTACGGCCTGTGGCAGGTCAACATGCTGGGCGCGCTCGGCCCGGCGCGGCGGCGCGAGTTCGGCCTGGACGCGAACCGCGAGCTGTTCGACCCGGCGGAGAACGCGCGGGCCGCCAACAGGATCTCCGGTGACGGTCGCGACTGGACGCCGTGGAGCACGTACACCAACGGCGCGTACAAGAAGCACCTGGACGAGGCGCGGCGCGGCGTGGAGGCGCTGAAGCGCGGCGGCGGGTCCGGCAGTGGCGGGTCCGGCGGTGGCGGGCGCGGCGGCGGTGGTGGTGGCGGTGGCCGTGGTGGGCGCGAGGGCGGCGGGTTCTCCGTCGACCTGGGCGTGCTGCGCGACTACGCCCGCCGCACGGGGAACTCCGCCGACGACCTGACCGCGCTCGGCAGGCGGCACGTGCGGGAGGTCCGGGAGATCGCCGACGACAGCTTCGGGCGGATCGGGAAGCAGTCGGGGTTCGCGGACGCGCTGGACGACTTCGGCGCGGCGCTGCGCAAGCAGGTCAAGGCGGTCGCGCACAACACCGACGCGCTGGCCACGTCGGCCCGGCGCTCGGCGCGGGCCTACCGGGAGCAGGAGGACGACGTCGCGCGCTCGTTCCGCGGCGGGCTCACGGGCGGGGGCGAGGGGTGATGGACGCGCGCGCGATGGCCCGGCACTTCGCCGGGAGCATGATCGGGCACCGGAACTCGTTGGCGGGCAAGGCCGAGGACGCGGTGAAGGCGCAGTACGCGCTGAACCGGACCGCGGCCGGGCTCACCGACCAGGTCGAGGAGCAGGACAAGGCCACCAGGACCGTGCTGGAGCACTGGCGGGGCGACAACTCCGAGGGGTTCGAGCGGCGCTCGGCAAGGCTCGGCAGGCAGCTGCGGACCACCGCCGAGGCCGCGCGGGACGCGGAGAGGATCGTCGCGGGCGTCACGAGCGCGCTGACCATGGGGCACGCGCGGGCGCGGCGGGCCGTGGACGAGTACCTGGACAAGGCCACCGGCATCCTGGACACGGGTCTGAAGGTGGGCACGCAGGCCGCGCTGCTCAAGGCCGTCGGCCGGGCGGCGGACCTGGAGCCCGCGTACACCAAGGAGACCGCGGCGGCCGTGCGGCACGTGCGCGGCGAGCTGAAGGACGCGGCGCGGAAGCTGCGGGCGCTGGAGAAGGACGTCGAGCACGACGGGGTCGCCGACGGCCGGGCCGAGCGGACCCGGGGCGGCGCCGGTGGCCGCACCCGGCCGTCGAACGCCCGGGGCAAGGGCAAGGCGCGCACCATCGTCTCGGCCGCCCGGCGCGAGCTGGGCACGCGCGAGAGCCCGCCCGGCAGCAACCGCAACCCGTACGGCCCGACGGCCGCGTGGTGCTCGTCGTTCGCCACGTCCATGTGGCGCAAGGCGGGCGTGGACATCCCGGTGCTGCCGTTCACCGGCGACGTGTTCCGCTGGGGGCAGCGCAACGGCAAGGCGTACACGTCGCTGAGCGCCGTGAAGCCCGGTGACGTGCTGCTGTTCGGCTCGGGGCCGTCGAGCCCGGCGACCAGCAAGCACATCGGGATCGTGGAGAAGGTCTCCGGCGGCACGGTGACGCTGATCGAGGGCAACTCCGGTGACGCGGTGCGCCGCAACACGCACCGGCTCAGCTCGGCCACGTTCTACGGAGGGGTGCACCCGTGATCACGGCGAACGCGCACGACCCGGACACCGGCATCGCGGTCGAGGTGGGGCCGGGCGGCGGCCTGCGCGGCCTGACCCTCGACGCCCGGTCGCTGCGGCTCGGGCCCACCGCGTTGGCCGGGGCGGTCCTGGCGCTGGTCGACACCGCGACCGCGCGGGCGAACGCCCGGGCGCAGCGGGCGCTGGGCGACCTGTCCGCGCTGGGGATGTCGGTGCAGGAGCGCATGGTCGAGTCGGTCGAGGACACGACTCCCGAGACGTGGCGGGTGTGACGTGGGGTTGAGCGAGCGGTTGGACGCGGTGCGCGGCGAGGCGGCGGCGGACGGCGTGGCGGTGGTGGTCGACCTGCACGGCAAGCTCGTCGGCCTGACCTTCGAGCGGCACGCGCTGGCCGTGCGGCCCGGTGAGCTGGCGGGCACCGTGGAGCGCCTGGCCGCCGAGGCCGCGGGGAGGGCGCTGGCGGAGGGCGCCGCCCTGGTCGCCGAGGTCGTGCCGGAGGGCCTGCCGGAGGGCCTGCCGGGGAGGTAGCCGGCGCGGGTGGCCGTGCCCGCCCGGCGGGACAAGCGCGTTGACGGCGGCGGGACCGCGCCGACACGATGTGGACTCGTATCAACTCAGATTTACGAGTCTCCAGTTCACATCAACTCGGCGTTGGGCCCCCCGGCGCCGCGCTTCCTCGGAGGAACGGCTGATGCGCAGGTTCAGGTTGTTGACGGGCGCCCTGGCGGCGGCACTGGCGCTCGTCCTCGCGCCCACGGCCGGGGCCACCGCCGCCCCGGCCCCCTCCTCCGGCGTCCCGGCCCCGGCGCCCGGCGCCCCGGCGTCCGCGTCGGCCGCCATGGACGGCCCGCTCTTCTGGGCCACCACCCTGACGACCACGTGGGTGCGCCAGTGCGCCACCCTGAGCTGCGGCTACCACTCCATCCCGGCGGGTCAGCAGGTCGGCGTCCACTGCTCCACCTCCAACTAGGGCATCTGGTGGAACATGGTGGTCGCCACCCACCCGTTCAACTCCTCGGTGCCGATCGCCGGCTTCGTGGACGCGAACGCCCTGAACCTCTACGACGTCTCGAACTCGTGCGACACCGTCGGCCGGGGGCCGAACCGGCCCGCCTACGACCTGTGGGCGCACAGCTGCCCGCTGATGCAGTGCGGCTACGGCGTCATGCAGGCCGGGCACGACCTCGCGTACCTGGAGAGCCGGTTCTTCGAGAACACGTGGTGGGCGCTGGTGCTCGACCACGACAACGTCCACAAGAACCTCACCGGGTACGTGCACGAGTCGGACCTCTTCTAGCGGGGGGTGCGCGCCATCCCGGCGTCGGTCACCCGGCGTCGGCCACCCCGGCGTCGGTCACCCGGCATCGGCCACCGCGGCACCGGCCACGACCGCTCCGGCCGCCGCGACGACACCGGGGTCGTCGAACAGCCGGGCCAGCGCCAGCAGGTCGCGGACCTCGGCGTCGAGCCCCGCGTCCGCCTGCCACGCCGACGCGCCGGGGTTCTCCCCCGGCGGCACGGCGACGAGGTCCGGCGACAGCGCGATCCGCAGCAGGCAGGCGTCCAGCGCGCGCCCGTCCCCCGACACCGCGCGAGCGGCGGCGCGGAGGTCGGCCGGGACGCGGCCGATCAGCTCCAGCTGCGCGTCGCGGATCTCCACGACCCGCCGGTAGAGCCGCAGGTCCGTCGACCCGGACGGGAGCAGCTCGACCAGCCGGTGCGGCGGCCGTTCGAGGACCGCGCCGGGGACGGCGGCCGTGAGGCGCTCCCACAGCGGACGCAGCGCGCGGTGGGCGCGGTGCCGGTGGAGGCGCAGGCCGAACCGCACCAGGCCGGCCGCCGCCGCGCTCAGCAGCGCCACGCCGAGCAGCAGCGACATGACCGCGCCGTAGACCGGGCCGGAGATCGGCGTCCGGACGCCCAGGCCGTGCGTGACGACGTACCAGAGGCGGCCGGCCACGTAGACCAGGCCGACGGCCGCACCGCCCCACAGCAGCAGCAGCGCCGTGCGCAGCGGGCCGCGCGGCGCCGCCCGCCACCTCGGCGCCAGGAACAGTGCGGTCGCGAGCAGGCCGACGGCCAGGCACGCCTGGAACAGGCCCTGGTAGGCGATCACGCGCGGGTCGCCTGCGTGCCACAGGCCGAAGTCCGGCCGGTCGTGCCGCCGGGGCAGCGCGGTGAACAACCCCGTCATGCACACCGCCGCCACGAGCAGCGCCGCGCCGGCGGGCCGCGTGGACCGCGTGCCCTCCGAGGTGAGCCGCACCGCGGCGTGCAGGGCCACCAGGGCGGACAGGTGCCCGAGCAGGATCGCCAGGTCGGGCACGCCCGCCGCCGAGTCCACGACCCGGCGCGCGGTCCGGTCCACCAGGGTGCCCGCCAGGGCCAGCGCCAGGAACAGCCGGGCGGTCGCCCGGTGCCGCGCCGGGCCGCGCAGCCACGGCAGGCGGAGCACGGCGAGCAGCCACAGCACGCCCGGCACGGCGATCTCGACGAAGACCACCGGGGATCAGCGGTTCCCGTGGACGAACACGTCGGACAGGTGGCCGAGGACACCGGGCGGCCGGTCGTCCGCGGTCGACCACCCCGCCCGCTCCAGCAGCAGCGCGGCCACCATCTCCGCTTCCTCCTCCTGCGGCGTGGAGTAGGTGGTGCGGCCCAGGACGCGCCGCACCACCTCGGGGTCCAGGTCGGTCAGCAGGCCGGCGGGACCGCCCTCCAGGCCGTGGTCGCAGAGCACGTGGCCGATCTCGTGCAGGATGGTGTTGCGCTGGTGCAGCGCGCTCGCGCCGCGGGCGTGGAAGACGTGGTCGGCGTCGCGGGTGGCGACCCACAGGCCGCACGGCACGCCGGGCGCGGCGGCGAACGGCAGCGGGTGCAGGTGCAGGGCGCGCCCCCGCAGGCGAGCCACCTCGGCGCACAGCGCCTCCACCGTGAAGGGGCGCGGCACCGCGACGCCGGCGAGCCTCGCCCGGCAGTCGCGGCGCAGCCGGCGCCGCCTCGCCCGGTCCCCCCGCGCGGCCCTCAGCCCGGGCCGCCCTCGTCGTCCACCGGCGGCAGCCCCTCGATCGACCGGGCGTGCTCGACCATGCCCATGATCGCCCTGAGGCTGACCTCGGACAGGCCCGCCGCCCGCAGCGCCACCGCGCGGACCGAGTTGTCGCGCAGGGCGACCAGCAGTTCGAGCTGGGCGTCCACGTCCGACGTGTCCTCGTCCAGGAAGTAGGACGTGGGCACGCCGAAGAACTTGGCGAGCCCCTCCATGTGCCGCTTGGTCGGGTTGTCCCGCAGCCCCTTGCGCAGCTGCCACACGTAGGTGTGGGAGATCGTGACGCCGTCGGCGCGGATGGCCGCGGCGACCTCCTCGTAGGTGTGCTCGCGGCCCGCCGGGTGCACGGCGCGGAAGAGGCGGTCCAGCCGGCGGGCGAACCCCGTCGGCGACTCCTGCTCCCCCGTCACGCGGCACCTCCCCGGCAGATGCGCAGATGCTAGTGGACGGCCGCCCCCGCGCCGGGCCGTCACCCCTACGCACCGGACCGTCGTCCCAGCGCACCGGGCCGTCACCCCGCCGGTCGGGCCGTCGCCTCAGCGCACCGCGTCGACCAGGCCGGCCAGGTGGCGGGTCAGCCAGGCGGTGTCGGCCGGGGAGATCCGGACCCACTGCTCGGCGCCCGAGCGCTCGGTGGTCAGCGCGTAGCGGCCGGCGGCGGTGTCGGTCCAGCTCAGGACCGGGGAACGGCCGGTGCGACCGGTGGCGGCGAGCTGGCCGGTGGCGACCCGGGGCGCGTCGACCAGGGTGGTGATCGCCCGGGTCGCGCGGCCGGTGACGCCCGCTCGGGCGAGGGTGCGTTCGAGGGCCGCGTGCCCCTGCGTGGCGTAGGCGTCCACCGCGGCGGAGAACGCCGGGCGCGGCAGGGAGACCGGGTCGCCGGGGCCGGGCGCGGCGTCGCCCACGACCCTGAGGACGGCGGCCACCGGGTCGGCGACGGGTTCCAGGGCCACCTCGCTGTCGTTGAGCACGGCCAGCACGCCGCGCGCACCCCGGGTGGTCGCCAGCACGCGCCACGGCGTCGGGCGGAACACGAGGGCGTCGATGCTCGGCGACCCGTGCGCCAGCAGGCCGAACAGGTCCTCCAGCTCGGGCGAGACGTCGTCGCCGTCGGCCAGGCCCGCCTCGGTGAGGGTGCGCAGCACGGCCGCGCCCAGCTCGTCGCGCTCGTCCTCGGTCCCGCCGTGCGAGGGCACCTCCAGCGGGTACGGCGGGTCGCCCTCGCCGAAGTCCTCCCACAGCAGGTCGAACTCCAGGTGGGACAGCACCACCGCGGTGGTCGAACGTCGCGCCATGCTGCCAGAAGGTAGTGGCCCGGCCGCGTTCGCGCGGCGGGTTGGGCACAACCGGTGGTTAGGCTGCCGCACGTGGACGTCGCCGGTGGGGTGCTGACCGTCCGCGCCTCCGGCGCCGCCGCCGCGAAAGCGGCGCTCACCGGGGGCGCGACGACACCCGAGCACATCCAGCTGCTGCTGCGCTGCGCGGTGCCCGCCGGCGTCCGGGACGGGGCGCGGGGCGCGCAGCTCCGGTTCCCCGACTGCTCGCTGCACGTGCTGCCGGCGGGCGTGGTGATGCTGACCGTGGCCGAGGCGCGGCTGACGGTCGGGTTCGGCGAGCTGAAGCCGCTGATGTTCCAGCCGGTGCCGGTGGACCCGGCGCTGCGCTCGGTGTTCTCCGGCGCGGTGGCGCACGTGCTGGCCGCCGCGCACGTGCTCGACCCGCACGGCCTGGCCCACCACCTCGTGGGGCTGGCCGAGCTGGTGCTGCGCAGCGCCCTGCGCGCCGAGCTGGACCGGGTGGACGCGCTGGCCGCGCGCCGCCGCGAGGCGCTGGAGTACATCCGGGAGCACCTGGCCGACCCGGAGCTGGGCGCGGACCGGGTCGCCGAGGCGCTGTTCATCTCCCGGCGGCGGCTCTACCAGCTGTTCGACGACGGGCAGGGCGTGTCGGAGCGCATCCGGGGACTGCGGATCGACCGGGCGAAGGCGCTGCTGGCCGACCCGGCGAAGGCGGGCAGGGGCATCGGCGAGATCGCCCGGGACTGCGGGTTCGTCAGCGCGGCGCACTTCTCCCGGACGTTCCGCCAGGTCGTGGGGTCGACGCCGAGCGAGTACCGGGCGCGGTGACGGCGGGCGGGGCGAACTCGACCCCGGAGACGAACCGGCCCGCGAGGCCCGCCACGTCGAGCCAGCCGCGCCCGGTCGGCGAGTGCAGCGTGAACACCGCGACGCGCGGGTGGTCCGGGTCGGTCACCACGACCTGGAGCTGCGCGCCCGGCCCGGTCGCCGGGATGCGCTCCACGATCACCACCGGGTAGCCGGTCGCCGTCTCGCCCCGGGTCACGTCGCGGATCTCCGGACCGTCGAGGTGCGTGCCCAGCTCGACGGGGTCGGCGGGCCGGTCGACCGGCACCACGGCCGCGACCAGCAGCGCCGGGTCCGCGTCCGGGTGCTCGACCACGGCCAGCAGGCCCGCGCCGTGCCGGTGCGCCATCTCGGCGGCCTGCGTCGCGGAGACCTCCAGGCCGGGGTCGAGCGTGCCCTTGACGCGGCGCAGGACGGTCAGCAGCTCGGCCGCGGTGCGTTCGGGCGTGCCCAGCGGCACCGGGGTCACCCCCGGCACGGGTGCGAGTCTCACCCCAGGCCCGCCCGGAACGCCGCCGCCGCGCCCCTGCCGGACGCCGGTCGAGGTGGGCCGAGCAGCACCGACGCCAGCTCCGCGGTGAACGCCGAGAACCCGGTGAGGGTATCGGCGACCAGCGTGGACGGTTCCTCGGCGCGCAGCCGCTGGGCGACCCGGCGCGCCTCGGCGCGGTGGTCCCGCTCCAGCAGGCGCGCCTCGTCGAGGACCTCGTCCAGCAGGCCGCGCAGCTCGTCGTGCCGGGCGGTGGCGCGGGCGTGCGCCTCGGCGTGCGCGGGGGTGAAGCGGGCCAGGGCGCCGGTCTGGTCCAGCTCGTCGGCGGCCTCGGCCAGCGCCCGGCGCAGCCGCAGCGCGCGCCGGTCCAGCTCCTCGGCGCGCCGCTGGTTGCCGAGCAGCGTGGTGGCCCAGCCGTCGAGGACCTCGGCCGCCGCCCTCATCGCGCGCCGCACCGCCGTCAACTCCGACACCACCGCCTCCAACCGCGTCCTGAACCCGTCCGCCGCCGCACCCTGCCACTGCCCGGGTGGTCCGTCGGGCACCGCGAACGCCGCCGAGCAGCGTTCGGAGGCCGCCGCGACGGCGCCCGCGCTGCCGGGGACGGGGTCGAAGCCGAGCCCGGCGTAGTCAGTCATGGCGCAGCTCATCGGCCCGGCGGTAGGTCTCGCCGGCCGCGCGCACCTCGTCCGCGTCCGCCGCGAGGTCGAGGCCCGACAGCACCCGTGACCACTCCGCGACGAGGTGCTCGACGGCTTCGGTCACACCTTCGGGGCCGAGGTCGCCGACGGGCTCGGCGAGCAGCGCCGCGGCGGCGCGCACCTCGTCCGCGGCCTCGTCGAGCCGGCCGGCGAAGGCCGCCAGGGCGGCGGGGTCCGCCGAGAACCCACCGCCACCGCCACCGGGGAGGCCGGCGGCGGACGCGGCGGCACCGGGCCGGTCGGCGGCGGAAAAGCCGTCGCCGGACCGGTCGGCGGGGAAGCCGTCGCTCATTCGCCCAGCACCGGCGGGAAGGCGGGCGGCAGGTCGTCGAGCAGGTCGAGGCCGTTGTCGTAGCGGTTGCGGTGCTCGCCGTCCTCCTCGCGGGCGCCGGGGGCCATCGGCGGGTACATGCCGAAGCCCTGCGGTCCGCCCGCGCCCCCCACCGGGCCGACGCCGCCGCGCGCCGCCGCGCCGCCGGGGACCG